>JBDLIN010000169.1:0-8453 GCA_039714835.1 Bacteroidota bacterium
TTTGCATTTGCTATGCTTTACTACACTGAAGCGCTTGGATTAAACTATGCATTAGCCGGCATTGCTATGGCAGTTGCCACTTTCTGGGATGCAGTTACAGATCCTTTGATGGCATACATTAGTGATAATACAAGGAGCCGTTACGGTAGAAGGCATCCATATATACTTTTCGGAGGCCTTGCCACAATTCTATCTTTCTACTTTATCTGGGATGTACCGGGGATATTTACCAGTGATACGAATATACTTTTCTGGTATCTTGTTGTAATGAATCTGGTTCTAAGAACATCAGCAACGGTTTTTCTTGTTACTTATACAGCCCTGGGATTTGAAGTATGTACTGATTATAATGATCGTGCAAAACTACAAGGAACGAAGTTTGGTTTTAATATGTTCATTAACATAGCCGGACCGGCAATGGCATGGACTTTATTTTTCAAAGACCCCAGCGATGGAACTCAAGCAACCAGTATTGCCTCTAATTTCATAGATATGGCGCTAGTATTTTCGGTTGCCGCATTAGTTTTCTTAATTTTTGTACTTTATTCAACCAAAAAATTTATAGTGGATACCCGGAATTCAACCGATATTGAGAAGTTTAGATTTAGATTATTCATAGATTATTTTCGCGATATTTTTGGAGATAAATATTCACGTGTTATTTTCCTTTTTATGATGGTAGTTATGTTGGGAATTATACTTGTTGCATCTCTTCAAATGTATGTTTATGTATACTTTATGGAATTCAGCTCGGGACAGAAATCAATTGTTCACGGAGGTACAATGGTTGGGGCAGGAATCGGAGCTGTGATAATGCCGTTTCTTGTAAATAAATGGGATAAGAAACCTGTTACTTATTACTCTGTAATAGTAAGTGTTCTGTGTAATGTTGCTCTATTTATTTTATTTGTTACTGGTTTATTCCCAAAAGATATGGTTGAAACCATATTTGGATTTGAAGTTCCTGTTTCAATGATTCTCTTTTTGTTTTTTAATTCGTTATACTGGATGGGAAGCGGGATTTTAAATCCAATTGCAATGTCTATGATGGCTGATCTTTCTGAAGTCGGTAAATACAAAACCGGTGAATTAAAAGATGGAGGGTATGGAGCAACACTTAGCTTTTTAACTAAAGTTGCCATGTCAATTGGTATGCTGATATCAGGATACATTTTAAGTTGGGTTGGATTTGTAGAAGGAAGTGAAGTTCAGACTCCGGAAGCAATAAATAATTTAGGAGCTGCTACATTTATAGCAAGTGGTACTATTGCTTTTATCGCAGCTTTAGTAATAACAAAATATCCGATTGATCGTAATTTCATGCAAAAAATTAAAGATGCGCTTGATGCTCGTGAACGAGGAGAAGAAGTTGAATTAGATGTGTGATATGAAAAATAGATACTTACTCCAATTTGGTCTTCGAGTAATTTATTTTGTCATATCGAAGGAATGTTTTTTGTGACTGAGATATCTCTGAATATAGAGCTTTCTCACCCAATAAAGAATATTGGGATTCGAAATGACATATTCTAAATTCCAAAAAACAAATTGTGTTATATATATGAAAACTAATAGTTAATTAACTAAATATTGGTAAAACTAGAATAGGATTTAATGGAAGATAATAAAGATATTTGGAGCAATGCTAAATGGATAGCATTTGAACAACTTCCGGAAAGCATGAAAGTCGTACCGGGCATGCATGTTTTGGAAAGTCACTTGGACCATCAACCGCGAAATCGTTCTATTATACCCATGTTGCGAAAGGATTTTACGCTGTACAATACAGTGAAAAATGCTTCGATAAATATTTGTGGGCTAGGACATTACGAATTACACCTAAATGGCAAAAAGATAGATGACAGATTTCTTTCACCGGGTTGGACAAATTATAAAAATAGGCAACTGTACAATACTTACGATATAACTGAGCAAATACATAGTGGTGCTAATGCCATTGGTGTTATTGTTGGAAATGGTTTTTATTACATTAATAATGAACGCTACTTTAAACTGTCTACTGCTTATGGATACCCAAAGTTAGTTTTTAATATTCGGGTAGAGTATGAAGATGGTTCTATTGAAAATTTTGTTTCTAATGAGAATTGTAAAGTAACACCATCTCCTATAACGTTCAGCAGTATTTATGGTGGTGAAGACTACGATGCAACATTAGAACAACCAGGATGGGATTGCTCTGGATTTGATGATTCAAAGTGGCAGAAACCAGTTTTGATCGATGATTCGTTAGATGGGCTTGTACTTGAAGAAGATTATCCAATTAAAGTAATGGATGAATTCAACGTTCAGAATATTATGAAATCCAAAACAGGCAGAACCATATATGACTTTGGGCAAAATGCATCCGGAATAATTTCATTAAAAGTTAAAGGAAATAAAGGTGCTCAAATTAAGATACAACCCGATGAAATACTAAATGGAGATCTAAATATTACTCAAATAAGTGGCGGCGGTCCTTATGAGTTCAACTATACCCTTAATGGAAAAAGAGTAGAAGTTTGGCAACCCAGGTTTACATATTATGGATTCAGATATGCAGATGTTGAAATAATAGAACCCGCCAATGCAAAAATAAAAACTGAAATTGTTGAACTTAAAATGCTGCATACTCGTAATTCAGCACCAATTGTGGGTACGTTCCATTGTTCTGACATACTTTTTAATAAAATATACGAACTCATAAATTGGGGAATTAAGAGTAATATGGCGAGTGTAGCCACAGATTGCCCGCATCGTGAAAAACTGGGTTGGTTGGAACAAACATACCTTATCGGCCCATCGATGCACTACATTTATGATATGCATGCCTTTTACAAGAAAATAGTGAATGATATTATTGATTCGCAGCTTGAAAATGGTTTAGTTCCCAATATAGTACCAGAGTATGTTTCCTTCGATGATGGTTTTCGTGATTCTCCTGAGTGGGGAAGCGCTTCCATCATAATTCCATGGCAATTATATAAATGGTATGGCGATACGGAAGTATTGGAATTAGCTTATCCAACAATGATTCGATATGCTGATTATCTTGATAGGAAATCAAAAAACAGCATACTTGATTACGGGCTGGGCGACTGGTTTGATCTTGGGCCAAAACAACCTGGAGAAGCACAATTAACTCCTAAGTCCCTCACTGCAACAGCTTTATATTATTACGATTTGCAAATACTTACAAAAGTAGCAAAACTGATAAATAACGATGCCGATATTGAAAAATATAGTAAATTGGCTGAAAAAGTAAAAACAGCTTTCCACAAGAAATTTTATAACTTCAAAACTGGTGTTTGTTCTACTGGAAGTCAAACATCCTATGCTATGACTCTTTTTACAGGTATAGTGCCTGAGCAAGAAAAGGAGAAAGTGTACAATAACCTTATTGAATCCATAGAAAAAAACAACTACGAATTAACATCAGGTGATATAGGGTTTCATTTTTTAGTGCGTGTATTATTTATAAACGGAAGATCTGATATTCTGTATAAAATGAATAATAGAAGCGATAGACCAGGTTATGGTTACCAGTTAAAAAAGGGAGCAACTGCTTTAACCGAAAGTTGGGCGGCACTTTCTAATGTGTCAAACAATCATATGATGCTTGGACATCTGATGGAGTGGTTCTATGCCGGATTAGGAGGTATCTATCAAGATGACTACTCATTTGCATATAGAGATATAATTATTGCGCCAAAACCTGTCGGTAATATTAGTTGGGTAAAATGCTCTTTTAAATCTCCACAAGGCATTATTGTTTCTGAATGGGAAGTTAAAGAAAATATGTTTTCATTAATCATTGAAGTTCCAAAATCTACTTCAGCAAAAATCATTGTACCGGATGAATATAATAATTCTTCGATAGAGATTTTCGATCTGATTAATCAAGAATCAGTCGTAACTAAGATAGAAGAAGGAGTTTTCAAAATAAAACACGGAAGATACAAGATAATTGCGAGATAGAAAAATGAATTTAATACTAGTTGATAAGCCACATAGAAGATTAAATCCATTAACAGGCGAATGGGTATTGGTATCGCCTCACAGAACAAAACGTCCATGGCAAGGAAAAGTGGAAAAAACAGAGACAAAAAAAAGACCTACATTTGATCCTGGATGTTATCTTTGTCCGGGAAATGATCGAGCTGGGGGAGTAAAAAATCCAAAATATGAATCAACATTCGTATTTAGAAATGATTTCAGTGCATTGTTACCTGATGTAGAAATTTCTAGTGAAATCGAGTCTGATTTATTTCAAACCGAAAACATTGCTGGTGAATGTAGAGTTATATGTTTTTCTCCTAGACATGATTTAACTTTAGCGGAGATGGACATATCCTCAATTCGAACTGTTATAGATGTTTGGGAGGAGCAGTATAACGATTTAGGAACAAAGTATAAATGGGTTCAACTATTTGAAAACCGCGGTGAAATTATGGGCTCTTCAAATCCTCACCCGCACGGTCAAGTTTGGGCAAGTACATCATTACCCAATGAAGCCATGAAAGAGGATATGAATCAAAGAACATATTATGAGAAAAACGATAAAGTTTTACTTTTAGATTATTTAGAAAAAGAAATGGACAATAAGGAAAGAGTCGTATTAGAAAATGAGGATTGGGCTGTTGTAGTTCCATTCTGGGCGGTTTGGCCGTTTGAAACAATGTTATTACCCAAGAAACATTTTAAGAGTTTGGCAGAATTATCTGATAAAGAAAAAAAATCTCTTGCACAAATTTTAAAAGAACATCTTGTAAAATATGATAATTTATTTTTAACTTCTTTCCCATATACTATGGGTTGGCATGGTGCTCCAACAAATGGTGAAAATAATGACCACTGGCAGCTTCATGCACATTTTTATCCGCCACTATTAAGATCTGCCACAGTCAAAAAATTTATGGTTGGATATGAAATGTTAGCAGAAGCTCAAAGAGATATAACAGCGGAACAAGCGGCAAATAGCTTAAGAGAACTATCTGAAATACATTATTCTTTAAAAATTTAATATAGTTGAAGTAAAACAGAATGATAGGAATTTTTTAATACTTCAGAAGTCTTAATAATTTTGTTTGTCAAATGATAAAATATAGAAAGTATTATTATCAATATAGCATTATCTTACATAGAAAAAAGCTTTCAAAATAACGAGGTAAAAATGAGAAAAGGAATAATAATATTAGTTTTGCTGTTTACTTTACTTGGATGTGGAAGCAATAAAGAACAAAGGATTTATACTATAGGTTTTTCCCAATGTAATAGTGCAGAACCATGGCGTGAAGCAATGAATAAAGCCATCCTTGACGAAGCAGCAAAACATAAAGATATTAAAATAATTATTAGTGATGGACAACAAGATAACTCAAAACAAGTAGCAGATGTAGAGAATTTTATAGTTCAAGAAGTTGATGTGCTAATCATTTCTCCTAATGAAGCACAGCCATTAACCCAAGTTGTTGAAAAAGCCTACGACCAAGGAATTCCTGTAATTGTTTTGGATAGAAAAGTACTGACGGAAAAATATACAACTTTTATTGGTGCCGATAATGTTGTAATTGGAAAAGCAGCTGGAGAATATGCAGCAAAACTGCTTAATGGGAAAGGTAAAATACTTGAAATATGGGGATTGAGAGGGTCAACACCAGCACTAGAAAGAAATAAAGGATTTATGGAAGGTATTGCAAATCATCATGAGATAGAAATTATATACATACAAGATGGTGCCTGGCTTCGGAGAAAAGGCAGGGAGATTATGGAGAATGCTCTTCAGCGATTTAATGAGATAGATTTAGTATATGCCCATAATGATCCAATGGCAGTTGGAGCCTATCTTGCAGCAAAGAATGCAAACAGACTTGAAGAAATATCATTTTTAGGTATTGATGGATTACCCGGTGCTGAGGGAGGAGTACAATCAGTAATAAATGGTGAACTAACTGCAACGTTTATTTATCCGACCGGGGGTACAGAAGCAATTAATATAGCAAGAGATATTTTAGCTAAAAAGGAAGTAGCGAAAACCATCACCCTGGAAACAGTAACAATAGATAAAACCAACGCAGAAAAATATAAGTAAACAAATGAGTTTCCTAGAATTCCATAATGTAAGTAAATCATTTGGTAAAGTAGAAGTCTTACACAACATCTCTTTTAAATTAGAAAAGGGGAAGTTGTTTGCTTTAATGGGAGAGAACGGAGCAGGTAAATCTACATTAATGAAAATACTGTGTGGAATTCATCCGGAATACCAAGGAGAAGTTTTACTAAATGGGAATAAGATAAAATTTAACAATCCGAGAGAAGCTGAGAAAGCTGGAATTGCCATTATTCATCAAGAGCTGAATTTAGTAAATGATTTGAATGTTGCTGAGAATATTTTCTTAGGACACGAACCAATAAAATTTAGGGGAGTTATTGATTTTAAGACGATGTACGAAGAATCAGAATCACTTCTTAATGAATTTGACTTTCCATATTCAGTAAAAACAAAGGTTAGAAATATTCCGATTGGTTGGCAGCAGATGATAGAGATAGCCAAGGCTCTTAGACTTAATGCAGAAATAATAGTAATGGATGAGCCGACATCTGCCCTTAGTGAAAGTGAGATCAAATTTCTATTTGGGAGAATTGAAGAGTTAAAAAAGAATGGGAAAACAATCATTTACATTTCCCACAGAATGAAAGAAATATTTGAGATAGCTGATGAAGCAGTAGTAATGAGAGATGGGAGCTACATTGGAACATATCTTATAAAAGATATTGATCAGAAGTATCTTGTAAGTAAAATGATCGGTAAGGAAATATCAGAGACAGTTGATAAAAAAGTTGTATCTGGTAAAAATGAAGTAATAAACCTTAAATCTGTTTCCGTAAAGCAAAACAATAAACAGATACTACAAAACATTAATTTTGATGTTAAAAAAGGAGAAGTGGTAGGTATTGCTGGTTTACTTGGCGCTGGAAGAACAGAATTACTGAAGTTTATTTATGGTGCTTATAAAACTCAGCATTTGGGCGAAGTTATTTATCAAGGTAAAATTCATAATCCCAAATCACCATCACGATCAATAAAAAGCAAAATAGTCTATTTATCTGAAGATAGAAAACAAGAGGGAATATTTGCAGAGTTAAGCAATCTGAAAAATAGCAGTATATCAATTTTACCGGAAATTTCAGAATATGGATTTGTAAGAATGAAAGAGGAAAAAAGAAGATTTGAAACCAAAGCAAAAGAATTAAATGTAAAGATGGCATCAATCTATCAGCAAATTCAGCATTTAAGCGGAGGTAATCAGCAAAAGGTATTACTTTCTAGAATATTGTTAATTAATCCGGATTTACTCTTACTTGATGAACCAACCAGAGGAATTGATGTTGGAGCAAAACAAGAGATCTATGAATTGATTACGAAATTAAAAGAACAAGGTATGGGAATACTATTTGCTTCATCAGAAATACCGGAATTACTTCTTGTATCCAATAGGATCCTAGTACTTAATGAAGGAAGACAAACAGCACTTCTTAAAACAAATCAAACAGACTCAACAGAAATTCTAAACTATGCATTTGAAGGAACTAAATAAATGAAAAACGTAATACTTGATTACTTAGCAAAAAATGATTGGCTTAAACCTGTCTTAGGCTTTATTGGATTATTTATTTTGTGCACAATATTTTCACCGGTTAGCAGTAAGGGGACAATAATTTTTCTAAAGTTTGATAATCTCAGTAATGTATTGAGACAAGTATCGGAGATTGGTATTATATCAATTGGAATGACCTTGGTTATTCTTACATCTGGGATTGATCTTTCAGTTGGTTCAGTATTGGCACTTTCAGCGACTTTAACCGCATTTGGTATAATGGATTGGCAGTTAGGTTTTTCGTTGACAATAATTATAGCGTTACTTGCTGGAGTATTAGCAGGATATGTTAATGGCGCACTAACATCCTGGGGAAAGATACAAGCATTTATTGTTACATTAGCAATGATGACCGGAGCAAGAGGATTTGCTTTATTTATTTCAAATAGCAACTCAAGAAATATAGGATTTGGAGAAGGAGCTGCACCGGAAATATTTAAGATATTTACAACATCATTTATTGGTATTCCTTTTCCCGTATTTATTTTTGTAATTGCAGCGATTGTGTTCTCTATTATGTTAAGAAAAATGAGGCTTGGTCGACATATTTACGCAATAGGGAGTAACGAAGAAGCAGCAAGGTTAGCCGGTTTGCGGGTTAACTGGATTAGAACATCAGCGTATATATTTTCCGGTTTATTGGCAGCATTAGCCGGAGTTATCCATGCGGCACAGTTATATCAAGGAAATCCGAATGATGGAGTTGCATTTGAGTTAGATGCAATTGCAGCAGTAGTAATCGGAGGAACAAGTTTAATGGGTGGTAAGGGTACGATGGAAGGAACAATTGCCGGAGTG
>JBDLIN010000170.1:0-8441 GCA_039714835.1 Bacteroidota bacterium
GCGACGACTCTTTTTCAGAAATAGAGCTCCCAATGTTATGGATGAAAAGTATAGAGGATTCACTTATACTGATGTTCCATTCGATCACTATGATATTAGCAAAGATGTTTTTTTAGGGGAAAGTAAAAGTTTCTTAAAACCAGAATTCATTTCTACAGGTGAGAATCTTAAAGATAGTAATGCCAGTACTGAATATATGGTTTCTTCAACACAACACAATATATCATTAGATTCTGGTGATAAAAAGCGCATCAATTTTGTTATGGGTATTGTCATTAATGAAGAGGAGGCTGATAAAGTAACAACTCTTTACGCAAATAGTTCTCTTATTGATGAAGAGCTTGAAAATATTAAGAAGGAAAACATTGCTCGTCTTGGATTAACGAAAATTAACACACCAGATCCTCAGTTTAATAGTCTTTTTAATGTTTGGCTGAAACATCAACTTTATCTCATGGCAGATTGGGCACGTTTTTATTTTAAAGGGTATCGAGACACGCTCCAGGATTCTGCAGGTATGTCAATACATAATCCAGAAAGAGCTTTGGCAATGTTGGAAAAAGCGCTCACACATCAGAAAAGTAATGGATTTTGTCCCCGTGCATTCAGAGTGCCATCAATGGATGTGGCTGCTGCTGATAAACACTACTCTGACTCCCCAAGTTGGATAAGTCATGCTACAGACGCAATACTTCGTGAGACAGGTGACCTTTCTATTCTTGATAGAGTAATTCCATACTCAGATGGTGGAGAGGCAACTATTTGGGAGCATAATCTTAAAGCAATTGAATTTCTTTGGAATGATAGAGGTGAGCATGGCTTAGCTCTTATCCGACACGGTGATTGGAATGACCTTATGGATAAGGTTGGTGCCAAGGGAAAAGGTGAAGGCGTTTGGATGAGCATTGCTTTGGCAAGAGCGCTGAAATTGGTAGGTAAGATAGCCGGATGGAAAGGGGATACAGAAACAAAAGAACTGTGTCAGAAAAGATATCTTGAGATAAAAGAAAATATAGAGAAATATGGCTGGGATGAAGATCATTTTATCTATGCTATAACAGATAATGGAAACAAGGTTGGGACAAATGATTCAGAGGAAGCTCAAGTATTTATCAATCCTCAGTCTTGGGCTATATTATCTGGAATTGTTAGTGCTGATAAATATGAAAGTATTATGAAAAAAGTTGAACCAATGGTTGATACACAGGTTGGACCAGTACATCATTGGCCTCCATTTACAAAGTATAATCCAGAAATTGGACAAATTACTAGCGTACCACAAGGTGCCTTCACTAACGGAAATGTTTACTGTCATGCGGCCACATTCAAAATTGCAGCAGATTATATGGCTGGTCGAAATAATAAAGCTTTTGAAACATTTAAAAGAATACTTCCTTCTGAAGAAAAGTCTGAACCGTTTGCTCAATCGAATGGTTATATAGGTCCTACCGCTCTTAGACAGAAAAAACATGTCTCAGATGATCCATGGAGAACAGGGGCTGTAGCCTGGAATATGTTAAATTGTTACGATCATTTATTGGGATTTAAGCGTGACTTAAATGGAGTTACAATTGATCCTCAAATACCATCAGAATGGAATGAATTATCCTACCAGAGAATATTTAGAGGTACATTATTCGAAATAAATGTTACTCGTGGAGAATCTCAAAAAATATCTGTCGATGGTGTAGAGCAGTTTGATAATTTTATTGAAGTACCAGTTACAGGACTAAATAAAGAGAGAGTAAGAATAGATTTTAAAACTAAATGATTATTATTGATATGAATAAGAGTTTTGAATTCAGTGAACTATCTTGTCTTGAAAGAGTTTGTCATGAACAAGTACAATTAGGAGAAGACATAAATAATATAATTGAAGAAAACTATATTTCGGATTAAAGTGTTTGTTAGAGGAGGAGATGATTAAATATAATTCAATAAATTTCTATAAAAATGAATAAATAAACATGATAATATCAATTTTTATAAAGAATTATTTTTTTTGTTTGACATTTAAACAATATACTCTTATGTTAACAGCAAGAGTACGAAAAGGTTTTCGAAAACCTTTTCGTATGAAAAAGAAGGATTTCTTAAAATATGTGGCCTACATGGCGAAGCCCCACAAAATTAACTTAAGATTCTTTGTTCAATTAAAGAATTTAGCTTTTAAGAAATAAAAGAAATCTTTTCGTTGTTAAAAATTGAGGAATAAAAATGAATAATAAAATTGAAGAAAGTTATAAAACTGCGAAAGAGTATTTCAATAAAATAGACGTTGATGTTGATAAAGCTTTAAAGAGATTGCAAGAATTCTCAATTTCAATCCATTGCTGGCAAGGAGATGATGTTGGAGGATTTGAAACTCCGGATTCTGAACTTTCTAACGGAGGTATTCAAGTAACTGGCAATTATCCAGGAAAGGCAAGAACAATAGCTGAACTACAAGGAGATATGGAAAAGGTGTTTTCCCTTATTCCGGGTAACCATAGATATAATCTTCATGCAATATATGGAGATTTTGGAGGAAAGAAAGTAGATAGAGATGAAATAGAACCAAAACATTTTACTGGTTGGGTAGAATGGGCGAAGAAAAATAATTTAAAGTTGGACTTCAACGCAACATGTTTTTCCCATCCAAAAGCTGAAAGTGGTTATACATTAAGTAATAGTGATATTGAGATAAGATCATTTTGGATAGAACATGTAAAAAGAGTAAGGGAAATAGGAGCTTATTTTGGAAAAGAGTTAGGCTCGCCATCGGTACATAATCTATGGATACCGGATGGTTCGAAAGATATCCGTTTTGATAAATGGACACCAAGAGAAATATTAAAAGAAAGTCTAGATGAAATATTTAAAGAAGACTACTCAGAAGAACATCTTAAAGATGCTGTAGAGAGTAAATTATTTGGAATTGGAAGTGAATCCTATGTAGTAGGCTCCCATGATTTTTATCTAGGTTATGCACTTACACGCAATAAAATGGTTTGTTTGGATATGGGACATTTTCACTTAACGGAAAATGTAGCAGATAAGATAAGCTCAGTACTGCAGTTTTCAGATGAAGTACTTTTTCATATAACTAGAAGTGTAAGATGGGATAGTGATCATATACCAATTATAAATGATGAGCTTAGAGATATGGCATCTCAAATAGTGAGATATAACTTAGAGAAGAGAACTAATATTGCATTAGATTTCTTTGATGCAACATTGAACAGAGTAGGGGCATATGTGTTGGGAATTCGGTCAGCGATAAAAGCATTGTTAATAGCATTGCTAGAACCGATGGAAAGAATAAGAGCAGCAGAGGAGAGTGGAGATTACTTGAGTAGATTAGCAATAATGGAGCAGACAAAGACTCATCCAGTAGGAGCAATTTGGGATTATTACTGTGAGATGAATAATGTCCCAACAGAGGAAGAGTGGTTGAAGGAAGCCATCCAATATGAAAAAGATGTTTTAAGTAAAAGAATATAAAGTAAGAAAGAAAATATTTACAATACATTGATAAATTTTATTTAACGTGAATAAAGTATCTAAAATAAAAACTAATAACCGCAATAAACCTACTCTTAAGAATATTGCTGATATGTTATCTGTTGCACCTTCTACTGTTTCAAAAGCGTTGAGAGATAGTACTGACGTATCATATGAAATGAAAATGAAAGTACTAAAACTGGCTAAAGAGCTCAACTACCGACCAAACAGATTAGCACAATCACTGATAAGTAAAGAAAGTAAAATCCTTGGTGTTTTGATTCCGGATTTAAGAATTCCATTTTTCTCTGAGGCAGCTCGAGGGATGTATGAAGAAGCAGCCAGTAAAGGTTACGAAGCGATTATAATGGTTCATGATGAAAAAATTGAGAATGAGAAGAAGAAGTTGGAATTCATGTCAGATATTCATGTAGATGGAATATTATTAAATGCAGCAAGTAACCAAAACATCGATATATATAAGTCTATGGAAGATGAAGGGATAAAATGTGTATGCTGGGATAGAAGGGTAGAAGGATTAGATTGCAGTTCAATAGCTATAGATGATATTAAGGCTTCGTATGAGTTAACATCACAAATAATAAAAGAAGGAAGAAGGAAGATTCTATATTTTGGAAAGAATCAAGAAATTTCCGTTGTAGAAGATAGATACAAAGGTTACGTCAAGGCTCTAGAAGAAAGTGAAATAGAAGTAGATGATAACTTAGTTGTATACACTAAACGAAATTATGATGATGCATACTCTAAAATGAAGTATTTAATAGAGAGTAACAATGAATTTGATGCAGTTATTTGTATAGGTGGATTAGTTGCATATGGTGCTGGGAGCGCAATTAAAGATGCTAATCTTAGTGTTCCAGAAGATATAATATTGGGTGAATTTGGAGACAATGAAATTCTGTCTCGATTAGGTATTCCGTTTTATACAGTTTGTCAAAATCCATACACAATGGGTAAAACGGCAGTTGATCTATTAATTAAAGAATTAGAAAATAGAGATAAAAATAAAGCAGAGCATATTATAATTGAATCAAGAGTTTTGTATCGAAATTTTCAAAATTCGCATGAGGGAAATAAATTTTTAATTTCTTCATCGTAATCTAGTTCAAAACTAAGATTGTAAAATGTTGTGCTTTTTATAAATATGATTTAAGCAAACTATTCTTAGAAAAACTGAAGTAGAATATAATGGAAAGAAAATATAACTAATGATTAAAAAACCTAATTTGAGGAACCAATAATGGAAAAAATTATTAAGTATGTTATTTTATTTGTTACAATTGTAGCATTTCAGAATTTTGTACTAGCTCAAAGTAGCTCCAAAAGTAAAATAGGTGGTATCATTACAGATGGATCGACTGGCGAATCCTTAATTGGAGCAAATGTTATCATTATTGGAACAAGTCTTGGGGCAGCCACAAATATTGACGGTGAATACACAATTGCGAACTTGCCTGCTGGTGAGTACACATTGAAAGCAACTTATCTTGGATATGAAGATAAAACCATTACTGTTAACACACTTTCTGGTAGAAAGTTAGAGGTAAATATTAAACTTACTTTTAGTGGTTCTCTGGAAATGGGGGATGTTACAATCACTGCACAAGCAAAGGGACAGTTGAGTGCAATAAATGAGCAGCTTACTTCAAAGTCAATTAAAAACGTTGTGGCAGCAGACAGAATACGTGAAGTCCCAGATGCAAATGCGGCGGAATCAGTTGGTAGATTACCGGGAGTATCATTACAGCGGTCTGGAGGAGAAGGTAGTAAAGTCGTTATACGCGGACTTTCTCCAAAGTATAGTATTGTTGAAGTTGAAGGAGTAAGACTTGCAGGTGCCGATGGCGCAAATGACAGAAGCGTAGGACTTAACGTTGTCTCAAATGAAATGCTAGGCGGTATCGAACTTTCCAAAAGTCTTACACCAGATAAAGATGCAGATGCTATTGGCGGGGTAGTAAATCTAAAACTTAGAGAAGCAGAAAAAGGATTTCACTTTGATATACGTGCATTAGGGGCTTACAATGATTTGGAAAAGGACTGGGGAAATTACTATTTATCAGGCGGAATAAGCAATCGCTTTTTAGACAACAAATTAGGTGTATTATTGAATTTAAGCTCTGAACAAATGAATCGATCTTCAGATATATTCAGAGGAGGGTATGCTATAGCCGGAGAGCTTACCGATTTTTATACTATTAGTGCTAGCATTACTGAACGAAAACAAATTAGAAAACGATACGGTGGCAGCCTCTTGCTTGATTATAAAATTGGGGATTTCAAAGTAAAATTGAATAACTTTTACAGCCAGATGAATAATCCGGCAATAAGCAGAGATAACATTATTGATTTTACCCAAGGGAACAGAACCTTTTATAATGTAGATTCAGATCCTGAAAACTGGATTCGTTCCCATTCAGCGCATATGACATATATGCTTGCGGGAACAGAGCTAAATTTAAATCTTTCCTATTCGAAATCTAAATTAGACAATGCTATTAATTTATATCCGTTTTCAGAAGATGATGGAAACTATACTGTCGGTTTTGCAGAAAGAAAGTTTGCAGAACCATCCCATTTAATTGAACAATATGTTGATTTTGATAGTTTAGGGGATTCTGGTCTGTGGGAATTTCGCAAGGAATGGAATGAGATTAATGATGAAAATCAAAGTTATGATCTTAATTGGAAAGTACCATTTAATTTATTTGGAGAAATTTCTGGAAATATCAAAATTGGCGGAAAGTATACTAAAAAGGATCGAAAGAGCGATAACCGGAATGTATATTTACCATTTTCAGGAGGTTGGGGAGCACCGACTCAGGAGAGATTAAAAGAAATGTTCGGATTATTATCGAATACGGATATAGGTAGTAATAATACTAATACATTTCCGGCAGTAAATTATATCGATCCTGATTATGATTTTGGCGAAATATTAAATGGACGTTACACACTTGGCTGGGCAGCTGATATAGATAAGTTGAACTTGCATAACAATACGTATTATGAGCGCTATCCGGGAGACTATTTTTTAGATGGTTTTAGAACCTTCATGAATAATTATAATAATATAGAAGAACGTTCAGCAGGCTATATCATGTTCGATATTAATTATAAGAACAAATTAACAATTATACCCGGTGTTCGTTATGAAAAAATGCATACTGACTACAGCGCTTATCATTTACAACAAACCGGTTTTAACCAAACAGGTATCGTGCTTGGCTCGGACAGTTTGGTAAATGTTCAAAGGGAAAATGAACATTGGTTCCCAAGTGTAAATATGAAGTATCAATTTAGTGATAACATTGATATACGAGCTGCGTTTTACAAGAGCACTACACGACCTTCATATATAGAACTTTCACCAAGTGTTGTTTACACTGAAACTGAATCTGAATTTCGCGCAAATAATCCATATTTGAAACCCGCTTTAGCAGATAACTATGACTTAGGTGTTTCAGTATATTCAAACGAGATAGGATTGTTTACTGTTAACGGCTTTTATAAAGAGATCAATGACCTTGTATTCTATATGGTTGGGTATAATCCGGAATTTAGAGATGAAGTTTTAGAGGCAGATGAGGAATTTATAAATTCTATACCGGGAATGGAATATTTTAATCCGGATAGAGTAAAAAATGGGGATCAAGTTTCAATACCTGTGAATAATCTTGAAAAAACATTTTATCGTGGTATTGAGATTTCCTGGCAGACCAACTTGTGGTATTTACCCGGTCTGTTAAGTGGTTTGGTACTCGATATAAATTATTCCAGGATTTGGTCATCAACATATTATCCCTATATAAAAGTAACCGATGGAGAACCTGTAGGATTTCCTCCTACAATACCAAGGATATTCAGTTTGTCAAAAAGAAAAGGCCGAATGATTGACCAGCCGGATGAATTACTAAATGTAAGACTGGGATGGGATTACAAGGGATTTTCTGCCCGCTTGTCTTTTCGATACCAGGGCCAGACAATGGTTGGTATAGATCCTAAACTAAATTTGCGGGATAAATATACGGGCGATCTGCACCGGTTTGACTTGTCATTAAAACAAAAAATTACCGACAATTTATCATTACATGCTGATATAGCCAATATAAATGAACATATAGATGATTCATATCACATTACTCAAGGACACCAGTTACCAACAGCAAGTGAATTTTATGGTTTAACATCTCAGTTTGGTTTACGGTATGAATATTAATCCGATGAATGTTCTCTTGATTGAAAAATTATACAATATATTTTTAACAAGAAAATTTAGTTTAACGAAGGAGGTGATGTACGAAGGTGTAAAAACAAGTTCTCATAATCATTATAGTATCTCAAACAATAGTGATTATCAGATATTAATATGGCAAATTAGCCTATTAAATCTAACAATTATATTTAATTAACATTAGGAGGTAACAAATGAAAAAAAGATTCATTACATCACTAACATTATTTCTATTTTCAGTAGGAGCTGTTTTTGCCCAGGTTCCGGCAGATCAGGATACAATCCTAATTCCAGGTGGAATTGATAATGCAGGACTTCTTGAGCAAACAATAAATGCGGATACTGTTGCCGGAGGTTCTAGGATAAATCCTAACCGTGTTTATAAGCTAGAAAAAGACCAGTTTTATTATCAAGTATCATCAATTCTTTTTGGTAATCCAAACGACACCACTGCAACATTAAATATTGTAGGTGAAAAGGGCGGTAAAAAACCAATTATATTATTGCAGCCTGCTGAAGGAGCACTGGTTCCTACAAGCAATATTTATGGCAATCTTACCATTAAAAATGTTTATTACAATCTCCTAGATGTTTATGGAGCTGGTATAGGCGGGTGGTTTGATTACTATATGATACCGCAAAGAACTACATTGACACTAGAAGATGCAGTTTTTGATGGTGGGCATGGTGCTTTATTCTCGAA
>JBDLIN010000171.1:0-8410 GCA_039714835.1 Bacteroidota bacterium
GCCTGTCCGCCGAAGTTCTTTTGGACCTGGTATGCAATTAAATTCAGTTATTTGAACGTAGGCGGAATGTCACGTTCGTAGTTATAAAAATGAAATAATTATTGATTTAGAGATAAAAGGAATATAAAAATGAAATTAAAAATAACTGAAGCCGAAAATGGAGCAGTTATAAAAATGGATGGGAAAATGATGTTGGGATATTCTGCTAATGATTTTCATGGAGCTATACTTGATGAAATTGAAAAGAACAAAAAACACATTGTTGTTGATTTGAGTGAAGTTCAATTTATAAGTTGTTGGGGAATAGGAATTCTGATGTACGGATATATTACTGCAGTTAATGCAGGGGGTTCTTTCAAGTTAGCGGCAGTTCCCCAAAATATTAAAAACGAATTGAAAAAAATTAAATGTGATGAGATGCTGAAGCAATATGATACTGTTACAAATGCATTTAATGCATAATGGCCAAATAATAATTTGTTGAAATGATATATCTTTAATAGTTAGCAAACATTAAAATATAAGGAGTCTCTAATATGAAAAATCTCATCTTATTTTCTGTAATAACTTTTTTGGTTTTTGGATGTTTGCACAGTCAAACAAAATCAATCGATTCAACATTAAAGGAATATTACGACTCTAGTTCAATACCCTCGGCCATTATGGGCAGTATTGATGCTGATGGCAATAAAACATGGCATGCTTTCGGCCCTTCAGTTTGGAACGGAAAGGATACGGTAAATGCTGATAACATTTTTAGAATCGCTTCTATGACAAAACCCATAGCATCTGTAGCAGCATTACAATTGGTTGAGAGAGGTCTTATTGGACTTGATGACCCTTTAAATGAGTTAATGCCAGAGATGGTATCTATCCCAATATTAGATGAAGAAGGGAATCTTGTGCAAAGTGATCAGGCAATAACTTTAAGACAATTGTTAACCCATACATCGGGATTCTCTTATGTCTGGAAATCAGAAAAATTAAAGAATTTTAAAAAAACTGACAATTGGGAGTATATAGATAATCCCAGAATATTTGAACCTGGTACGGATTTTCGATATGGTCCCAGTCTGGATTGGGCAGGAAGAGTTGTAGAAAAAATTAGTGGTCAGGATTTGGAAACTTATATCAGGGAAAATATTACCGGGCCTTTAAATATGAATAGTACTTGGTTTAATGTACCTAAAGATTTGGAAAAGAACATTGTTTCTTGGGGCAGGAAAGATTCTACCGGAGCATTCAATGAGCGTCCTCGTATCCCTGAACCGGTAAAATCGTACAGCGCAGGAGGTGGGCTGTTAAGTTCTCTCAATGACTACCTCAAATTCCTTTACTGCATTCTTAATTATGGTGTGTATGAAGGTGGAAGGATTTTAAAACAGGAAACTGTTGAAATGATGCTTACAGATAATTTACCTAAAGATGTTGATTTGACTAATGGTTTTATTGAATCTGATGGTTTTGGTTTAGGGTGGGCAATCAGGGCGTATGAAAATAAGTTTTTCCTGCCGGTTGGATCAGTTTATTGGACCGGGGGTTTTAATACATATTTTGCTCTTGATGCAAACAAAAAAATTGCATACGTATATTTTTCTAATTACACTCCACATCTTGAGAAAGATACTTTCGGTTTTAATAAGTTATTTGGAAAGGGAGTATTTGATAAGATTAAAGAATAGCAATTTGTTAACATTGCATATAATTAATGGCTGTAATGTGGTAGAACAATACTAGATTTGGCGATATAGTCCTGGGAGAAAACAAAACTGTTTCAGCGGGGTTGATCAGATCCCGAAAAATCGGAATCGGCCCTAAGTGCAGATTTTCCTAATACAAAATCTGGGCTAATATTGATTTCTGACTAATCATCGGAAAAGTTTGAAAATAAAACTTTTATAATTTGTTCATCAATATTTATTTTCCTCAAAATTAATCTTAATTTGCAATTCCATTTTACTATTTACTAGGCTTAAAATTGAAACGATTTTTTTTATACATTATTATTATTTTATTTACTCAAATTATGATTGTAAATAACAAAACATACGCCAATATTATCCCAACACCACAAATAATAAAGTCCCTAAAGGGTTCTTTCGATATTACACATGATAATATAATTATCGGTTATTCAGAAGATACGTTAGAGTTTACAGCACAATTAATTGCACAAAGCCTCAACGATACCTATAACCTTGATACAGAGTTAACAACTAATGGCGGAAATATAAAACTGCAGATTGTTGATGATCTCTCTATTCCGATCAAAGTAGATAAATCTGTCATTTCTCAAGCATATCACTTGTTGATTAAAGAAAATGAAATTATAATTCGCGGAATATCAGAAGTCGGTGTTTTTTACGGAGCAATGAGCTTAATCCAGCTGATCGAAAATTCACATTCAAATTCATTGCAAAATCTAGAGGTGTTTGATTGGCCAGATATGACGGTCCGAGGGATTTCGGATGATATAAGCAGGGGTCAGGTTTCAACCATCGATAACTTCAAACGCATCATTGATTTTATGGCTCGTTATAAGATGAACACATATATGCCATATCTCGAAGATATGCTTGAACTTGATTCTTATCCTTCAATTGGAAAGCAAAGAGGTGCCTTAACAAAAAGTGAAATAAATGAATTAGTCGAATTTGCTGGTGAGAGGTTTATTGATGTTATTCCGATCTTTCAAACTTTAGGGCATTTTGAAAATATTCTTTCTCAAAAAGAATTTCTTGAGTATGCTGAATATCCTGGGGCTGCTTCATTAAGTGTAACTGAAGCTAAAACTTATTTGTTTATTGAGAATATGCTGAATGAAGTATTCGAATTATTTCCCTCGGAATATATTAATATCGGCGCTGATGAAAGTTATGATGTCGGAAGAGGCAAAAGCAAAGATCTTGCTGAAAAAGTAGGAATTGCTGTGGTTCATGCTAATCACTATAAAAAAGTTTATGATATCTGTAAAAAGAATAATAAAAAAGTTTTAATGTATGGTGATATAATTTTAAATCACCCAAAAATATTAGAGTTAATTCCTAAAGATATAATTATTGTTGATTGGCACTATAGTGCTAGTACAAATTATGAATCAGCAAACATTTTCCAGGATGCAGGTTTTGAATATTATGTTTCCCCTTCTGTCTGGAATTTTAGAACTACATTCCCAAATTATCAAACCGCACTTCCAAATATTAAAAGTATTATAAACAATGGAATAAGAAAAGCATCTACCGGAATGATTAACTCGAATTGGGGTGATTATGGTGCGGAAACTTTTAAAGAGTTTGTTCTTTATGGATATGCTTGGTCTGCTCAATGCTCTTGGAACTTTGGGGAAAGTAGGATTTCTGATTTCAACGATCTTTTCTTTACTGACTTTTTTGGCATAAAGGATGATCGTCTAAGTGATCTTTATAAAATCTTCAGCAACCAATTTAATCAAATGCAGTGGCATGAGGTTTGGCGGCACCCGTTGCTTCCATTAAAAAGCGGAGGATGGTGGGAGTCAAGGACAAATAGAGAAGAAGCTATTTCCTGGATGGAATGGACTCTTCCACGTGCATATGAAATTTTAGATGAATTTGAAATGGTTGTTACAAAAAACGGGGATCATTTAGAGCTATTACGATTTTTAATCTTTCTTGATTACTGGTATATCAACAAATTACAGACTAATTATTACCTTAGACAAAATCTAAAATTATATTCATTAAAAAATAAAATCAATCAAAAAAAATCTGAGTCTAAGGAATTAGAAAATGAAATACTGTGGATTGAAAAAGAATTAAAATCAATTGATTTATCAGGGATGATAAAACAAAACATCAATGAGTTGAACAACCTGAAAGATCAATATGAGAATCTGTGGTTAAATTATTATAAACCCGAAAATCTCAATCTTATAATTGATAAATTTGATCGCTTAATTGCGTACTTCGATGAAACTAATGAACAAATATTAAGCGATACTTTAATAAACCCGGAAATTGAAAGCAACTGGCTTTATTGTGCAAAAAACAGAAGGAGCGGATATGACAAAGCTGATTTTAAAAAAGAGTTTTCTATCAAGGGTGACATAAATAATGCTTATTTACAATTGATCGGAGACTCTCATGCCAAGCTTTATATTAATGGTGAATATATTGATGAGGTTTTTGTCAGCAGGTCACTTTCATTAGTAACTGAGTATAAAAGATATTTGCTTGTTGATATTAGTGATCATCTGAAAACGGGGAAAAATAAGATTGAGGTTAAGGCTGCAAGTTATCGGGGGAGAAAAGGAGCTGGATTTAATCTCATTTCTGAAATAAATACCGATAATGGTGTTCAGATAATTAAGTCAGATAAAAGCTGGTTATGTAAACCCTCTGGTAAAAAGAAAAGAAGGTGGAAAAAAGCCATTATAAAGGAATATAAATACCCGGTAATTGCTCCGAACTTTAATAAAGAGCGAACTAGCTGGATTGAAAGGGAGTAACTGTTACTGTTTCTTTCTTTGTGGGACTCTGTGTCTTCTTGGTGCTCCCTGCCTACCGTCAGGCAGGTTTGTGTCCCCCAAAAGCGTTACACAAAGAAACACAGAGCAAGCACAAAGGGTCACAGAGATAGTAAAAACTAATTAACCTTTGTAAAGCACAGTTTTAATAAAACAAACTTAAATCACCTGCACCTTCACGAATAATTTCCGGCACATCTTTACTAAGATCAACAATGCTGGAGGAATCATTGGCCAATGTTCCTGCACCCAGCATCAAATCAACACTAAATTCAAAAATTGACCTTATCTCTTCTGGATTGCTTAATCTTTTCCCCAGTCTAGTTGTTGTGCTTGTACTAATGATGGGATTGCCTAATTCCTTTGCAATCATTAAAGCAATTTGATTGTCGGGAATTCTGATACCAACTGTTTTTCTTTTAGTCCATAATTTTTTAGGAACCTCTCTTGCTGCCGGCAAAACAAATGTATATGCTCCCGGAACAAGCCGCCTTATAGTTTTGTAGGCATAGTCAGACACCTTCGCATACTTAGCTATATCTTTTAAGTCCGGACAAATAAAGCTGAACAATTTTGTTTCGGACTCATTCTTTATATCATAAATTCCTTTAACGGCTTCATGATTATATATATCGCACCCAAGTCCATAAACTGTGTCGGTAGGATAAATTATTATTCCTCCGTTTCTCAGAACATCAACTGCTTTGTTAATATATCTGATCTGCGGATTATCCGGATGAAGTTCATAATATTCCATTTCAAAAATCCTTCATTCAACAACTATAATTTTGAGTGCCAAATATAACAAACGAATGATAATTTACCTACGAAAATTAGGGCATCTAAAGGAGCGGTTATTTGGGATTAAATTATACGACTGTCTTCGTTCCACTGTGTTGGTAGTGAATTTAATTATAATCTATCAAATCTTTCCCTCAAAAATTTTTCATGCTTTACACCAATAAATATATCTGTGACTTTATTGCCGATCATTAGTGCGGTTGTGGGAACTCCCATAATTCCAAATTCTCTTGCTGCTCCCGGATTGATAGAAAGATCAATTTTACCAACAGCATTTGTTTCTGAGTCAATTTTTTCAATTATTGGCCCTTGCGCTTTACACGCACTACATGTTGGTGTATAAAAATATAGAATTGATTTTGAGCTGTTTAATAAATCTTGAATTTTATCTTCAAAAAGGGAAGGATCGATTTCTTTACCCCTTGCTTTTGCTGCTCGTTTCTGTGTTAAATATCTTAACCCTATAAAAATTGAAATTATTAATAGAACTGTTATTAAAATATCCAATTACTTCTCTCTTATCTGTTTATTAATTTAACCAAAGGTAATATTTATTTTAAAATTCTGCTGTAATCCAGAGGACAGAATTTAAAATTATGTGTTCTTTTATGTAAATTACATAAACAATAAAGTTATATTAAAATACTATGAAGAAACTATATATAGTCAGACATGCGAAATCAAGTTGGGATGAGCGCGGTGTTTCAGATCACGATAGAAAACTAAATGAACGAGGAAAACGTGATGCTCCCCGAATGGGAGAGCTATTCGAATCACTTGGATACAAACCAGATGTTATCTACTCCAGCTCAGCAAAACGCGCATTAACAACTGCAAGGGTAATTGCTGAGAAAATAAACCATCCTATTGAGAACATTATTATAACTCGTAACATATATGATGCTGTGACTAGTGATCTTGTCAATCTAATTAACAAAGTGGATGACAACTATGAGAGCTTAATGCTGTTTGGGCATAATCCGGGTTTTACTGTTTTAAGCAATCTGTTATCTGATAAGTATATTGACAATATCCCGACATGCGGCGCGGCAGTAATTCAGTTAAACGTAGATTCATGGAAAGAGGTTGAATCTGATCACGGTAAATTAATTGCGTTTGAATATCCCAAAAAACACAAATAGGTTTTATCTTAGATAAACCATAATCCCAAATAATATATCAAGATTCGATAGTTTAATCTCAAGATTGTTAAAGGATTCATAAGCATATTCATATTCCCCCTTCAGCTTACCTCCCTGATATCTCCCGGTTGCTTCAAAAGCAACATTATTAGAAACAAAAATCGTAGCACCTAATCCAACATTATAAACAAATCCATCTGCGAACGCGTTATGCTTTGAAGAACCACTATATAATTCCTTCTCTTCAATAGATTTATAATTGCCATATCCTACAGAAGTTTCTGAATATGCTGCCCATCCAACAAATGGGACATAGTAGCGAATCCACAATCCAATAAAACCTAGTCTTTTCTCATTATTCTGACTTAATGTTGTAAGGTGATTTTCTTCCCACTGTAGATCAAATCCCATTACGGCATTATCTTCAACAAATCTTCCATTGCGTGAACTTATGATGAATCCAAATCCTTTCGCCTCAGAATCAACAACAATATTCTCGTCACCAGCATTGATATTATAATTATCCCACCCTAGGGATCCACTTAAACCGCCAACCCATCCATCCTTCATTAGTGGGATTATGGTCCCTTGTGCATTTACCCCAATATTTAGTAAGAATATTCCTAAAATGACTGTTTGAATTATTGTGATTGTTTTAAAATTCATTACTTTCTCCAGCGATGAACTAATTTGATTTTATTATTGGATACAATATATTTATAATTACTTCAAAAAATTTAATTTAAGTATCTATAAAAATATATGATTGAAAGTTTTATAACAGTTGTTATCATCGGTTTTGCTGCCGGTTTTATTTTCTCAATGCCTATTGCCGGTCCAATTAGCATAATAATAACCTCAAATGCATTAAAGGGAAATCCTCAATTTTGTAATCGTACTGCTTTGGGAGCTTCTATCATAGAATTTTTCTATGTGTTGGTTGCTGTGTTTGGTTTATCAATGCTTTTTTCTCTTTATAGTTCAATGGTTCCTTATGTACTAATAATTGGTTCAATTTTTCTTCTGGCAATAGGGATAAAAATTATTCGAAGTAGAATCAAACTGGAGGATTTTGAAAAACATGAAACAAATAATGAGACAACTGATAAAAGTGGTGGTCTACGAACTGGTTTGATTGTAAATTTGACGAATCCTTCTCTCTTTTTCGGCATTTTGACGTCTTCATTTTTAGTTTTATCATTCGCTTCATCAATTGGGTTAAACACCGGCGGACTTGATATATTAGTTCACGAGAATGTAACTTCTCTGCAGGAGATTGCGGGAGATGAACTTACGAAAATCGATTCCACTTATATTAACAATAATAATGGAAATGGAGAAGCCGAGCATTCTTCCTACACACTTTTACTGAGTGCTATTTATGCTTTATCGCTTTCATTCGGTGGATTTACTTGGCTTGTTCTTCTAGCAAAATTATTAATAAAATATCGTAATAAAATTAAAATCGAAATTCTTAATTGGATTATAAGGTTTTTAGGATTAATCCTCTGTGGAATTGGCGTATATCTTTTATGGAAATCTTATACTATTCTCATGAATTGATCCAATGAATTAGGTTCATTTTTTTCATTGTTCCTTTTTATTTATTATATACTTTTTTTGTATTTTTATCTGTTTAAAAAATAATGAACTAAAGGTTTCTTACTGTGGAAAAATTTTATCTAGACCGGAATGAGAATAATTACGGACCTGCTCCTGCTTGTATTGATATTGCAAGAAATGCTTCGGCTGATCTGTTTTACCAATATTCAACTGATTACAAACAAGGAATGAAAAGTATTTTATCCGGAAGATTATCACGAATATTTAATATTCCGGAAGACCGAGTCTTGCTGGGATATGGTGCAGAAGACCTATTAAAACAAGTAGTCCAGTGTCATCTAAAAAATGATAGAAAACTAATGATTCCCTCTCATTCATGGTGGTACTATAAAGAAATCGC
>JBDLIN010000172.1:0-8379 GCA_039714835.1 Bacteroidota bacterium
CTATGAAAAGTACCAATGCTCAGTCGTAGCCATAGAAGAAGTCCCCATGGATAAAACAGACAAATATGGTGTCATAGCAGGAAACTTAGTAGATGGTACAGATGATACCTACAGAGTAACAGACATGGTTGAAAAGCCAGACCCCAAAGATGCTCCAACCAACATGGCGATCATCGGACGCTACATCCTTACCCCAGATATCTTTGATATTCTAAGAGAAACAAAACCAGGTAAAGCTGGAGAGATCCAGATCACTGATGCCCTGCTAGAACAGGCGAAGCAAGGAAAAGTGATTGCCTATAAGTTTAAAGGTACTCGATTTGACTGCGGATCTGTTGATGGGTTTGTCCAAGCAACTAATCACTTCTATAATATCTCAAATTCATAATTCAAATCTTACAACAAATAGATGCATAGAAAACCTAATACTCTATTAACTACCCTTTAGTTATAATCTATAAATTTATTAAATGAGTTTATTATGATCAAAAAATGTCTATTTACAGCTGCAGGATATGAAATACGTTTCCTCCCAGAAACTATCAATTTTTATTATCTTGTTTTGAAGGAATTCATGTGCAGAATGGCTTTAGTACTCAGGGATATTCTAAAAAATGATTAATACTATATGTTTAAATAAAAATTTTAGTACAACAAAGCTTTTAATAGAAGAAAAGCCTATTTTAGGAAATAGACCAGAAGATGAATTTGAAACTGTTTTATTTTTGCCAAAAGATGAGAATAGAAAAGGTGAAGGTGGTCTTAGAACGAAAGGGTACTTTAAAAAATCATATGATGAAAAACCCCTAGTCACTATTATCACTGTCGTTTTTAATGGAGAATCTTATTTAGAAGAGACCATTCAAAGTGTTCTACAACAAAGCTATGATAATGTAGAATACATCATTATAGATGGGGGGTCTACAGATGGGACCATCGACATCATAAAGAAGTATGAAGATCAGATCGATTATTGGGTTAGTGAAAAGGATCGTGGTATATATGATGCCATGAATAAAGGGCTTACACTTGCAGTAGGAAAATTTATTGGTATTATTAATGCTGATGACTGGTATGAGGTATCTGCAATTGAGCTATCTATTAATGCCCTCCAGGAAAATAATGCTGATTACTCCATAGGGAATTGTCGAAAAGTACCTAGTAATGTATATGTACAACCTATATACCCTTTAATTAAAGGAACAGTCTATCAAGAGATGATGTACCCTCATATCAGTGCCTTTATTAAATATGATGTATATAAAAGTATTGGCCTCTTTGATACTATCTATAAGATAGTTGCCGATTATGATATGGCTTTGAAAATACATCAAAACAACTATAATGTAGTTTATGTCAACGAAACAATTGCGACCATTATTGAAGGGGGTGTCAGCTCTGATACTCAAGCAATCAAAGAACGCTTTGATACTGTTATAAAACACAAAAAAAATGTAGTATCAGCCTATTGTAAATATAGTGCCGATACTTTTAAATTTTATTTAAAAAAGATTCTTCCTATTTCTCTCATTCATAAATTCAGAAAATTTAAAAAAAGCCGTTATCAATATGAATCAAAAGATTAAACCTATGAACAAAATTGCAATTGTAACTCCGCTATATAATGAGCTTGACAATATTACTCCTTTAATAGAAAGTATAAAAGAGCAAACACATGAGATCTTATATTGGGTAATCGTAGAAAATGACTCTACAGATGGAAGTAGAGAGAGACTAGAGGAATTAGTAAAAGTTGAGAATGTCAAACATCTCATTATTCTAAACTATGAATCATCAAACAAGTCTTATGATCTTGGCATCAAAGTTGCTAATGTTATTGACTTTGGATTTTCATATTTACGTTCTATGGATGACTATCATACATTAGATTACATAGGTATCCTTGATGCAGACTGTTTCCCCGAACCTACTTACTATGAGTCATTGATAAGTTTTATGGAAGCCCGACCGACTATTGGTATTAGTGGTGGTGTTATTTATACACATGAAGGGAAAAGAGACTTTGTCAGTAAAGACTGGGTCCGTGGTTCGGGTAGACTTTGGACAAAAGCTTGCTTTGATGATTCAGGTTATATAATTGGCCCCTCATCTGATACATTATCAACTGCTAAAGCCATACTGAATGGCTGGGAAGTAATACCTAATCAAGAGATAAAGATCCTCTCACGAGAGGTTGGAAGTCGAGTACAATATGATTTTTATGGCTATTCAGCGTATTATCGAGGGATAACACTACCCTTTATCTTATTACGTACATTAAAATATCTTTTTTTCTTTCGCTATCGTACTGGATACGAACAGTTACGTGGATATCTAAAAAGTTATTTAAAAGGTGATCCAAAGATCGATGATATTGAATTAAAAACGTATTATCAAAATTACTTTTGGATCAAACTAAAACAACGTTTTAAAAGATCAAAAAGATGAAATCTATTTTACTTGTTTATGGCAGTGGGGGGCATAATGAACAGATGCAACGCTTATATACTGAGTTGCAGGTATCCATAAAAAAACATGATATTGAAAGTAGATTCATCTCTTTTTGTGATCATGATATCAAACATCCTGTAACAAATAAAGTATATTATACAACTTCTGTTACTGATAAATTTTCATACATAAAAATAGCCCTTAAACTTATCCCAACATTCATAAAGACAGTACAAGTTATTCGAGGAATAGACAAAGAGCATAATATAGCATATATGATCAGTACAGGCCCAGGTATAGCGATATTAACAGCTTTATATTTCAAGCTTAAACGAAAAAAGATAATTCATATAGAAACATGGTCACGTTTTTATTCAAAGTCTTTAACGGGACGATTTATGTATTATTTAGCCGATGAGTTTATTATACAAAACAAAGAATTATTTCAGTTGTATCCTAAAGCTGTTTATAAAGGTCGATTGTGAAAATTTTCATTACCCTTGGAACAACCCCTTTTGATGGACTAATTCAGTATTGTGATGAAAATATTGATCATTCTAAATATACTATAAAAGCACAGATTTCAAATCAAGCCTTATATCATGCAAAGCATTTTGAAAGTTTTGAGTATACAAATGATATACAAGGCTATTATGATTGGGCTGATGTCGTTATTTCACATGCTGGTGCAGGTTCTTTCTACAAGCTAATGGAACACAAAAAGAAAGTTATATTCGTTCCCAATGTTACGCTTAAAGACAATCATCAAGATGATTTATGTCGATATGCTGAAATGAATAACTTTGCTTTTGTTTTAAATGATTATGCCAATTTAAATGTACTTTTGGAGAAAATGATATCTTATGAATTTAGTATATATCAAAAAGAAGAAAATAAAATTGCTGAATATATTATTGGTCTTATTAATGAAGAAATAAGAATAAGGGAATAGCCTAGTCTAGCCAAAAATAAAAACTAATGGAAGAAATCCATCGTTTTGCGAATGAAGGTGTAATCTCTGTTCTACGTATAGAAACACAAGTAGGAAAATACGCAGGGGAAGATGACTTTAAGCGAAACTAATTTTTGATATAATTACACAAAAATTAAAGAGAAACTAACATGAAAGAATTTTTTGCCAAAGCTATATTTCTTTTAGTAGATATTTTTATCATATTTATCTCTCTTATCTTAGCTCATTTAGTACGAAATCTTTTTGTGGATACTTTTGGCGGCGTAGATAGCTATCCTCTGAGTAATTACACTAGTTTCTATCCACTTTATATCGTTACCATTACACTACTTGCTTATGAAGGCATATATACCCATCGTTATGATTTTTGGCATGAAAGTAAGGTCATACTCAAAGGTCTGATGTTTTCTTTCTTTATTATACTTGCATATTTAGCATTAACAAAAAGTATTCAAGATTACTCAAGGGCAGTCATAATATTTTCTTTTATTTTGATGACTGTACTACTACCTCTTTTTAAAAATATTAGTAAAAAGTTACTTTTCAAATTTGGTCTATGGAAAAGAAAGGCAAAAATCTATGGAAATGACCCTTTCTTAAAGGATGAGATATTTGGAAACCATTACCTTGGATATGTTGATGCTAAAGAAGATAATCCCAAAACGGTATTCATTAACTCTTCTAATGAAGATGTAAACACCCTCAAACAAATAATCAATCAAGAGATAGGACAAAGCCATGAAGTAATTTTTATACCTCTTGTCGATGAGTATGATCTGACACATTCTCATATCTATAGACTATCTAATACTCGTACAAACCTGATCGTATTTCAAAATCGTCTGAAGAGCCGATATAGACTATGGGCAAAGAAAGTTTCTGATTTAAGTATGTCCATTATTGTTTTCCCCTTGCTTGTGCCTGTCATGCTCTATATTGCTTACAAGATACTGAAAGAAGAACCTGGTAGTTCCATTCTTTTCAAACAAGAACGGCTTGGCCAAGATGGAAAAGTTTTTGTATGTTATAAATTTAGAACGATGTTTGAAGAGAGTGATGAAAAGATAAACACTTACCTAAAAGAGCATCCCGAAGAGATTGATTTTTATGAGACCTATCACAAGTACCAAAATGATCCCCGCATTACCAAAATAGGTAATACATTACGAAGAACTTCACTAGATGAGCTCCCGCAGATCTTCAATGTCTTTAAAAATGAGATGAGTTTCATAGGACCACGTCCCTATATGTTAAATGAAAAAGAGAAAATAGGACAAAGTATTGACACTGTACTTACAGTAAAACCAGGTATCACAGGTTTATGGCAAGTGAATGGAAGAAGTGACATAGACTTCCATTCACGTGTTGAACTCGATGACTGGTATATCAGAAACTGGAACCTATGGATGGATATGGTTATCCTACTTAAAACAGCTAAAACGGTACTGCTAAGAAAAGGTGCGAGTTAATAGTGCTAAGTGCTATAAATAATGAAACTCCTATGATAAGGGTCGATGTTGATCTTGGTTTCACTGCTATCCTTGTAAATATTAGCGATGTGGTATCTGAAAAAAGTAAACAAAAATCATATTCTAAGTTTCTTTTTTACCTCCATACAGTGACTTAAAAAGTAAAATGGCCACAAATAAATTAAATAACAGATAAGGCTTTCGATTAAAAAATAGAGGTTCTCCCACAAACCCTATAAGGTAAATTATAATTATTGTTACAAGTAATATATATTCATCTCGCTGTATCTGAACTCGCAATAATGTATAGATAAAAAAGAAAAACAATAACAAGCCGACTAAACCTGTTTCAACAAGGATTTGCATATAACCATTATGCAGATGATTTAACTTAGGGAAAAAATCTGTTTGCGGGTACTCTTTAGCTTTCTCAAGAAACTCTACTTTTGCATTTCCCATACCTATGCCCAAAATAGGGTTTTCTCTTACCAAATCTTTAGCTACGATCAAAATATTTGCTCTTGTCCCCCAAGAACTCCCGTAATTACCCTCTGTGATCTTTTGAAGTGACTGTACAGACAAATCCATTCTCTTTTGAAATACAGGACTTACTTTATAGGCTATAGTAAATACTACAGTAACAGTTAACAATGAAAAAAGAATAGACTTTGCCGTTACTCTGTATCGTAAACTAGTGTAAACAAATATAGCAACAAAAAAAGCAAGCTGTCCTAGCCTACCGCCATTAAGAAAGAGGTTTACTACTGCACTAAGTATGAAAAGTACGATGAGTATTTTGTATAGTGTCGTTTTTGTTTGAAAAAATCGTGTAAGCAACACAAAAATCGTCACGGCCAAGAAAATACTATAAAGAGTATGATGCATAAAAGGTGAGGGATCATGAGGAAGAACATTTTTATATTGTATCCATTCCATAAAGATTCCCCAAGACATCAATTCACTCACCAGTATCGCTGCAAGAAATGCAGAAATAATATACCGTATAAATTCTTTTTTCATTGAGGTCAGGATAATCGGAATAATCATAAAATCAAATATATATTGTCTAAAATAAAATACGATTGCATTATGAGATTTATTTCCCCAAAATCCACCTTCTATACCATGACTCCAGAGTATCGAGAGCCCTATCAAAAGAATAAAGGCTAAAAAAAGTTTAAAAGGGAAAGATGATTTCAACACTGTATACTTTTCCTTCCACCTACCTTCAATAAGCCAAAAAAGAATCAACAACGCTACTGCAGCATTTGTCATGGCTGTTGAAATAGGTAAGAGAAATGCAAAAAGTATCAATAAATAATTTAACCCTTTGTTGGCATAATTACTTCGCATCAGTTACCCTTTGAACTTTATATTTTTTATAAAATTATTAATTCTCCAGAAGACAAATCGTACTAGATCAGGTAGATATCTTACTCTCATTATTCTCCGACTATATATCTTATAGTCAGATACAACAGGTCTGTCTTCTGTTGAATTTTCAACGATATTATTGATCATTGCCAATAAATTATACTCTTCGATAACCCTTCTTCGAGCCTCTTTCACTGCATCCAATCTTCTTTCATATTCGCCTTCAGTTGCAATAATTTCTTTTATCTTTGCGATAGAACCTTCTACATCATGTATGTCAATTTGAATTAAACTTTCTTTTGGAAAATACTCATAGACATTAGGACATCCATAGTAGATAGGAACGGTAAAGCCTAAAAAAGCATCTGCCAATTTTTCAGTCCAAACATGTGGGGCAAAATGATTTTCAATGGCTACATGGAATTCATATTCATCTAATCCTTCTGCTTTTGTTTCAATCCATGTAAACCCTCTACCAAATCTTTCTAATTCAGGAATTCTCTCTTCCATTATTTTTGTAAATTCATACCTTAATCTGTGTATTGTATGGCCTTGTTTTTTATTTGAACATATTGTTGATATTTTCTTGGTTTTATTTGGATGAGTCACAGCGACAATAGAATCATAATCTTTTCCATAGTACCAAAGCATACCTGTTTGAGAACGAATAGCATTTGGATGGGGTAAGACTTTTTCATCCTGATTTGTTAGTAAGTAATGAAACTGTTTAGCAAATGCCCTGCCATATCGTGTAATGGAACTTGGCTCAGTGGTTACTAGAATTGTATTTTCTTTTGGACATGATAATGTTTCAATTCCATTAGGAAGGATTCTAGGCATATCATCTATAATGACTAACCAATCATAATTTTTTTCTTCTGGATTAAATGTAAATGAACATGATCCCCATTTCGCTTCATGTTTTGCAGACTGTCTTTTAAAACCTGATTCTTCATTTGCTTGACTCCCACGAGTTACTAATTTTACTTTAATTCCTTTTTTCATGTCTTCCCGTTTCTTTGTTCTATAATTTTTTCATACACATCAACATGATTTTTCATACATGTATTTATAGTCAAATGCTCTTTATATCTTTTTTTAACCTTATTAAATGCTTGTTTGTATCTCTCTTGATTTTCATATACGTCATTTATCTTTTCAGTTAAATTCTCAATATCATACAGTAAATCATCTGATAATATTTCAGTACACCCACTTACTTTTGTACTAATGAGTACTTTGGAATAAAAAATACCTTCTATCATCGTTAAGCTAAATCCTTCTGATTTAGAAGAAATGATTTGGAGATCACTCGAGTAAAAATAATCATTTACGTTTGATTTAAATCCGACAAGAGAGATCATCTTCTCTAACCCTAATTCAATGATAAGTTCCTCCAAGTATTTTCGTTCACTTCCCTCACCAATGATAGTCAAATGAAAATCAAAGGGTAAATTCGCCACAGCTAAAATAAGACGGTCATATCCTTTTACTTTTCTGAGTCCTCCTACAGCTACGATCTTAAAAGCGTTTGGCATCTCTATTTTTTTAGGTTTAACATAAGGTATGCCATTATAAATTTTGAAAATATATTTTGCTTTTATATTCTCCATAGTCTTTTGACTAATGCTAATCGCATACTTTAGCCCATAAAAGGCCTTTTTTATCTGTGTATCATGTTTTGTTATAACAAAAGGTGTATCTACAAAAGCTTCCAATCTCTTCATTATTTGAAAACTTTTTTGTTTATGTACATGAATAATATCAGGGGAAAAGTCTTGAAATATTTTAAATAATTTGTATAGAAACACTATATTATTTCGACTTCTTTTAATATCAAGCTCAACAAATATCACATTTGTATTTAAATACTTTTTAAATACACTATCTCCTAAAAATATGACTTGATGTTCGTTAGACAAAGCATTAGACAAGTCTATAGAAAACTTTTCCATGCCTCCAACTTCATTACCATGTAGAAATTGAATTATCTTCATTTACTAGACTTTTCTAAGATAGATTCATAGAACTCTATATGCTTTTTAACAATATTTGATAAAAGAAATTTATCTTGTATCTCTTTGCTCAATAGAGAGTATTTGTCTTTATATA
>JBDLIN010000173.1:0-8372 GCA_039714835.1 Bacteroidota bacterium
CTGACAGTGGCACCACCGCCAAACCGCGAAAGCCCCCGTTGATCCTAGGATTTGCGGGGGCTTTGCAATTGAAGGTGACGGATTCGTTGACGAATTTTTCTTCTCAAGGATTTAGTTTTCTTCTCTCAAACTGTTTATTTTTTTCAAAGCAAACTTAGGGGCTATCCTCGAAATAGTATACAGCAATTTCACTCTAGCTATCCTGATCTCGGATTTGTTTTTATCTAATCCCTGAATCATATCTACCACAGCTTTTTGTGAGGAAATAGCAATCTTTGGAGGATTTCCTTTGTGCCATGGCGTTTTTACTGCTGGAAACATGACTTCTATAACTTCAATATTCGTCATGTTTAATTGCATCCTTAAAGTTTGTGTAAATGAATGCAACGCTGCTTTTGTAGCATTATAAAATGGATAGTCAGCTCGTGGGGCATAGATTAAGCCTGTTGTAATATTTATTATAGCAGAGGTATTAAGCTTGTTCAATATTGGATAAAGAAGCTTTATCAATCTTATGGGAGCCAAGAAATTAGTTTCTATTTCCTGCTCAACCTTCTCTAAAATGTTTTCTTCTTCTATGAAACTGGTTTTATGTACAATTGCTGCATTGTTTATTAATACATCTAATTCTGGATGCTTTTCCTTTATCCAATCAGCTAAATCGGCTGTTTGATTTTTATCCGATAAATCGCATTGAAATATTTTTAATTCAGGAAGTTGTTTTTGAGCTTCAAGTAGTTTTTGTTTAGAGCGTCCGCAAATAATCACTTTGTTATTTCTCCGTAACAGCTGTTGACTCAATTCAAGTCCGATCCCTGAACTTCCTCCTGTTATTAGGACTGTTTTGTTTAATAGCTTCATCGCAAATTTCTTTTATGGTTATTTATGCCATAAAAGTATATGCTCTAAACCATCAACACATTGATCTATGTTAAGTGGATTTTTTTTTCTTGATCCTGCTTAATGATTCAGGTTGTATTCCAAGATAAGAAGCAATAATATTCTGTTTTATCCTTTTTTGAATGCCGGGAAATTCTTTCATGAAGTCATCATATCTTGTTTCAGCATCAAGCAACAACAAATCTCTTTCCCTTTTTTCTTTAATTGAAAATGCTTTTTCTATATATCCAAGTAGAAATCTAATCCAAAAAGTATCTGTTTCTAAGAGGATTAACCATTTCTCGTAGGATATCTCAAATATTTCTGAATTCTCTAATGCTTCTATGAAGAAATGTGAAGGAGATTTGGTAATCATAGCAGAATAGGAGCTGATAAAATTGTTTTCTGTTATAATTCCTTTTGTAAACTCAGAACCTTTGTTACTGATATACACATATCTAAAAAGCCCGGAAATAACAAAAGCAAGTTTTCTTGGAATTTCCCCTGCTCTGACAAAATATTCAGTTGAATTAACAGTTTTGGCTTGTCCAATAGAGATCAATTCATCAATTCTATCAGGAGGCATTATATTCTTAAGTAATTCTGTCATAACTCAAAATCATTACCTGGTTTTGATGAGAGAAAGAAGGAAGAATTAACAATTCCGGCTCGGTATTCCTTTCTTAGATCGATAAAAAGGAAATGGGATTTAAATTAAAATCAAATCAGGTCATCATTCAGAGTATAGTTAGTTACGATACTGGATACAAAATATCCTTTGCTTTTTGCCTGCTCCACCACAGCAGAACTGCAAGCACAAGCGTAACAAATGCTGGTACAGCAGTAAACAACACGGAAGATCCCTCTTCCATGGTTGCCCAGGCACAAAAAAGTGATAAACAAACCAGGGAAGAACCAATGGCAATGGTGGTAACAAAGATTCCTTGACCTTCTGGTTTACGATACACTAGAAAAGCACCAATGGCAAGGGCAACCAATACGCCTCCTGACCAGCGAAGCCATCCATGAAAAACAGGGTCTGAACCTGATAATTCTACAAGAAAATCAGATGCAAATAAGTAAGCAAGGCCATAGACAATACAGACTATGGCGTACACTAAGACAGCAATCTTTAGAAATCCTAAATTCTTGTTTTCAGTCATAAGTTTACCTCCTATTTATTCGAGCCGAAATTGTTAATTCCTGTTCTAAGTTGCAGATATTTTATGCTTTATCATACCTGCTTGTATGAAAACAAGATACGAAATCCTGAAAACTGGTACAGGAACATTTTGTGCCATCATCGCAGGAATGGGGGGGGCCAGTTTGCTCAGGAATTGGTAAGTACGTGCTATTTGTTAAATTGAAATAGTATTCTACAAATTGACCTTATTTAACTACATTTTTCAAAAATATATTTTTTGGGGCGATTAGATGGAATAGACGACCTCCTGACCACTTCAGGCCGATTATAGTTGGTCTGGTAAATACTTTGGCATTCTGAAGTTTACCTATTTTGTCACATTCCGGCAAAGGATGGTCATTGATTCCGGTTTTTCTAACTACTAGAAACAGATACTTCTCGCCATTAAATTTGACTTTCGCTATAGCATCGTGTAATTTTATTCTTATGTCCTTATTGAGAATTGATTCTTGAGTTAGGCTTCTAGGGATAGAAGCGGATATCTGAAACAGTTCAGATATGGGGCTAAAAAAAGTTTGATATGCGAATTCGTTTTGCTTATAACGAATTAGGCGAAAGCTCAGTTCAAGGTAAACTATGGAAATAAGAACTTCCATCTATGGCTTTAGCAGGAAAAAAAAATGAACAGAAAAGGAGCTAAAAAATCATGTCACTAGTACCAGCTTTTGAGATTGGCGTATGGAATGCATGGATTCTAACAGGTTTTCTATTCCTTTTCATAATGCTAACAGGGCTATTGCCCAAGGATATCGGCAAGAGATTGACTCCTGCCGGGGAAATAAAAAAGGTCAGGTCTATCATGTTGGCAGTGTTTTTCACCATGATAGTATATTCGATCTTCGTGCCACTTCGATTGGGGACAGCATGGTTCTATGTAGGCCTTGCCGTCTATATAGTGGGATTTGTCATCTCTTGTGCGGCGCTGTTTTCCATTGCCTCCACACAGCCTGGAGAGCCATTTACCACGGGCATGTATCGTTACTCAAGGCATCCGATAGCTCTGGGCACACTATTACCGATGATAGGTGCTGGCATAGCTTCGGCTTCATGGCTTTTCTTGCTACTTTCAGTAATTCTGATGGTTATTACCCACTTAGCAGCAATTGCCGAAGAGAGTACCACAATCAAGAAATTCGGTGATGCCTACAAAGAATACATGGCTAAAACTCCGAGATGGATAGGACTGCCAAAATCGGGGAGAGCCTAACAACTCAACGGAGCAGACATCGGTAGTTGTGGTAAAAACGCATGTTGGAATGATCCGGCGATATTCATCCGGGTCGTTATTGCTAATAGATAACAAAATGAGTTTGCGACAGCTTATTGATATTTGGAGCTTCCCGACATTTCTTTTCTACATCAATTTATGTGTTCTTCATTTCCTGAAAAGGATTGGATTGAAGACCCATTCTGATCCCTGGAGGTATACAACACGTGTCTATCATCATCTTGATCATTGCTCCTTCGGGCTAACAGCCTTTGGACTGAAACCTCTCAATTATGAGAGTAAAAGTATTAATAGTGATCAGCATAGGATGCAACGGGATTTAATTGTTCAGCTTTCCGGATTCATACATTCACATCCGGAACTCCACAAAAAACTGGTCTGGTCTGCTTTTTCAGTACAAGTCCAACATAATCAGTATATCGATTTTGTTTTAGCACACTTTGCCCCCAATGGCACCCTTAAAAGCATAGAGATGTTTCCGGACGATACCCTAACAGATATTTCATTAAAACAGGCTGAGGAGAATGTGCTATTTGAAATAATTGTCGATGCTTATAATCAATTACGATTTGCTCCGGACGAGTCAAGACCCAAAAAAATCAGGAAAAAAGTCAGAAGGGATATAGCGAGTGTATTTAACGGTAAGGAACTAACAATGCAATGTGAAATTCTTGACCGGATTTTGGCAGCAGTATTTATCCATTTTGAAACCGAACTGCAGACTGAGAATAAAAAAGATAATAGATTCAGTGTTCCAGAGTTCTTTACAATGCGACCTCCTGGTTATGGATGTTTGAACATTCATATAAGAGTTCATCGTAATGAACGGTGTGATCTATGGATTCAATTCAATCATGCAGTTATTGATGGTGAACTGGCAGCACAAATTGTGGAGCAATTGGAAAAATGCTGGGATGGAAAACCTGTTGTCTTTCCTGCCAAAAAACTGAATATGTTTCAGATTCAGGACACAATAAACTATCACAACAGATTTCCTTTATGCATAGCTGCTGGTATGATTGAATTTGAGAAGTTGCTCGAATACCGGAGAATGATAAATAGTGAATTGGGTGCAGAGCTTGAATCACCTGTTACTCTGGCTGGCATGCTGCTTTGGGGACTTGGTTGTACAGAGAGGTGCAAAAACTTGAAATTCCTGATGCCGATCGATATCCCCGCAGATGCAGAGCATGAACGTACGGTCGGATTGGTGTATATCCGGCCGGGAAAATATTCAAAATTGCCAGCAGGACGGGAAGAGTTCATTGCGTTTCAAGCCGCACTTAATAGCCAGGTTCAGTCTACTCGTCTTCGCAACAGTGTACAATATCAAGTGTTAGAAGAGTTTTCAATTCTTCCACATTCGGCATATCATTTTTCATTGAAGTATTTATGTAAGCCGATGCAGGAAGTCGTTGGTTCTGCAGTACTAACAATCCTGAGAGAACCAACATTTTTTACTGCACCTTATGCGCGCACAACGACCGATTGCATTATTTCTGTCGGAAATGTGACAATTGCGGCGGAAGACTCAAAAAGGGTGGGTACGGTGACAATCAAGGCACCGGAATACGACATCAAACAGTATTGTGAAGCTTTCATCTCAGTTGTGAAAGATTACGGTCCTTATGTTCGATTCATTGAAGGCAATTGAGGCTCATATGAACCAGAAGCATCGGCGATTTAACACTTACTAAATGCACGCAGAGATTAACGTGCTGACGGATCTGTTGGCGGTTTTTTCTACAATCGCAATCTTGCATAGATTCCTCCTAATTAGCTAATGGACCTACAAGTAACAGGCAAACCATCAACAGGAAACGGGGATTTCTGGATTTCTCCATTACGCTGATGAAATCATAGGGGCCTCTATAACAAACATTTACATCAGAATTTCCGCCCGATCGTGCCTCAAATCATTGGGGGCTGGTGGCATCCGCCAAACCGCGAAAGCCCCCAAAGATCAAGTATCTGAGGGGGCTTTGCAATTTATGTTGACGGGAGTGTTGACGATTCATATATCTACAAAAAGCAGGTAAATTTTAATAAATTCCATTAGTTAAACTTGATGATTCTCCAATTTTGTAACGCTCCTTTCCAACATTTTCCCTGACGCTTTTCAAAAAATCTCCAAAATCATCAGTATGTAATTTTTCATGTTCCTTCAACCATCCATTGAATCCTTCATGTTTATATAAGTCGCTGAAGAGATGGCTATTTGCATCAGGCATTAACCCTTCATTTTTTGAAACTTGGTAAAACAGCCAAACTGTCCAGATAAAGGTAGCAGCCATCATGTTAAATCTCATACGGTCATTTCGATTTAAGTCATCAAAATTATTTATCCCTTTTATCCATATCTCAGCATTATTGGATGTCAGTACCATTTCTCTAAAAACATTAAAGTCTTCATTAACGGAGTGCCATGTCTGAGTTTTTGTTGATTGGATAGAACTTGCTAATTGTTTGGAATTTAATTTGACTTGAACAGCGACATAGATTAACGTTATAATGACTGCAGTAGTTCCGACTATTTCGAATACAGCACTAAATACTTCCCAATTTGTCATATATATTTGCTCTTTGATTAATTTAAATCCATTTCAAGTATTTGTTTTCCAATTTCCCTAGCCATCGTTTTGTAATTATATATTTCTCTATTATACTTTCTAATATCATCTTGAATTTCAATAACCTGGTTGAAATAGAATGGATCCGTAAGAAAATAATCAATCGCCTCGTTGTTTAATTCCCTTATTTTAACAAGATCATCATTCACAATGACACTGACATGGCTCCTTATAGCTCAAGAGCCAACAGAGCTTTTTCATTTCAATCTTGAGGAGCAAAATCTGAATTCCAGATATCATGTGTGATATTCCAGTTTCCATCTTTATCTTTCTGCCAGCTACTAATAAATTTTCCTTTATCAAAGAGGTTCCCTTGTGCATCAAAATTCTTATATATCCCCCTTACACCTGCTTGATTGGCGCTCCCCCATATTTCAACAGGTTCTAATTCGGTTTTTAACTTCGGGAATGAATTAACAAAAGCTCTAATTGCGTCAACACCTTCCAATAGTTCCTGGTTTGGCACCATATAAAATGTTCTTTCATTATATCTATTAATGTAGGGAGTTCTATCTCCTTTATTCCAGCTCTCTTCCATGACTTTGTAGTTGTTAAGGATATATTCACGGTCTTTTGCAGACAAGGTAGATGGATTCAGAGCTTTTGAAATTTCTTCATTAAAACTGTCATCAAAGTACTGATGCCAGGCTAATACTTTGCCTTGTTCATTGAATAGGTATAAACCGTGTACTTGAACATTGATGTTTACACCAGATTTGTCGTGCGTACCAGTAAATCTTATCCAATCCTGTACCCAAGTGCCTCCTTTCTCGTATTCTATAGCATCCGGATAGGTCCCTTTATCATCTGTGGCCTTTTTATTGAAGACCCCTTCCCACCATTCAATAACACTTTCAAATGATTCCCTGGATCTTATTGAATAATATCCATTCACAAATAAATGCACAGAATCGGCTAACGATGATAGGAACAATTCCTTGTCATCATTCACAAAAGCAGCCCATAAGGCCCTGGATTTATCAATCATCTCATGTTCTGAGTAGACAGTACCATTTTTCTTTTGTGCATTTGCAGCATAACATACACTTGCTACGAGTAATAAAATCGCAATTCTTTTCATGATCAGTGAAGTTTAGTTAATAGTATCTAGTTAGTTTTAGTAGATTCTACTTGTTTATAAGCAGAGCTTTAAGGTGGTTATTTGATGGAGGTTATGGATAGATGCGGACTAGAAATATTTACCACACATTTCCATGTTCCTATCTCATAGGCATGGTCGGCCACACCATATATTTCTACCGGGGTCAAAATTAAACTTATCACATCCGAAGCTTTGAAGATTTCTTCATTAATCTTAAAATACCTTCAATCTCCTCCCTGGCAGCTTCAAGTACCAGGTTTTGATCCTGAATGTTAATCTTCATTACCATAATTTCATGGAAGATAGCTGGATCTCTCCGGAAATCGTCAAATGAAAAATTCGGGAAATCATAATCCAGTTCAAGTCCGCTGTAGAATCTGGCAATATCGTTTGTAATAATTTTCGGGATAACCCGATCTACGAATTGTCGCGTTTTAGCTTTAACTCCTTCCTGCGTTCCAGTTTCGTAATCTATTTCTCTACCGTAATAATTTGCCAGGGACATCCTCAGGGAATCGTTTCTAATCAGGTTGACTGATTCTGCAGATATCATCGTATTATAAGCTATAAAATTGGGATAAAAGTGTTCGAAATGACCCATTGTATAAAAGAGACCGGCAATTTGCATCGAGTAGTCATCCCCATCCTCGCGACTCGCCATAATCTTTAAAGTCTCATTTATACAACTATCCTTTAGCTCGTTAAAGGAGAAAACTTTTTCAAGTTCACTGAGATCGGAAACGAGACTTTTCCGGATTTCTTCTAAGTATATAATCTCTTTTTGGTGTTGAATTCGTTCTTCATTCCAGTTATCGACCTGTAAAGCAATCAATACTCCTGCCACAATGAGAATAAATTCCATAGCTGCATAGAATAAATAATTGCCTGTACTTTTTTCGGAGATGAAACTGCGTCTGACCTTTCTCAGAAATGGGATCATATAAATTTTGAATGGACTAATTATTACACTTCCCCTCAGACTTATGTAGGTAACATATATAAGTATTTAAATATAAGTATTATTCTTCAAATTACCGGGGGCTGATAGCACTACCGCATAACCATCATTAGATGAAACAAATATCTAAGGGTTACGTTTAAACTAAAAGCTGTAATTGCATTTGACTGTCCAGATCAATCAGGAATTTAACCATTTAACCCAATTATTATGAAAAAACACATCTTTTTACTTCTCATTTTAGGATTCATGTTGTCCTGTTCCGGTGGAGCAAATAGTCCAACTGAAGGAGCTGATTCCTCACAAGAGCAAATTGAAGCTATTGAACAATCGACCCAAAGATTAGAAGCAGTAATGGATTCTGCAGAAGC
>JBDLIN010000174.1:0-8369 GCA_039714835.1 Bacteroidota bacterium
AAAATTTAATGAAGTATTTGGTAAGGATTCACAATTTGGAAATATTGCTTTTATAATAAGAGCGAGAGTTGAAGGATTAAGAGATCTTGGACCAGCAATTAGTCCATTTAATTCTTTTCTGTTGATTCAAGGTTTAGAAACACTTTCATTACGCGTTGAGAGACATGGACATAATGCTTTGAAACTTGCACAACATTTAGAAAAACATCCATCGGTAGAATGGGTATGGTATCCTGGATTGGAAAGTCATCCTCATCATGAAAAGGCAAAAATATATTTGAATAATGGATTGTTCGGATCAATGCTGGCATTTGGAATTAAAGGTGGAATAGAAAGTGGAAAATCATTTATAAATAGTGTTGAACTTGCAAGTCTACTAGCAAATGTTGGTGATGCAAAAACTTTGGTTATTCATCCTGCTTCAACTACTCATCAACAATTACCGGAAGAAGAGAGAATTAAAGCTGGTGTTAGTCCGGAAATGATTAGAGTGTCAGTTGGAATAGAGAACATTGATGACATTATTGAAGATTTTGATAAAGCTCTTGAAAAAGCAGTGAAGCATTATTAAAACCTTCGAGGTTAAAAATAATTTAAGTTTTTTGTCAATGAAAAATATTCCGTTATAAATTTGAAAAACCTCGAAGGTTTTTCTTAAATTGATTCATCTTAAATATTGTACATAAAGGATTTTAATTGAAAGTTAAAACAGAAATAGTAAGTTTGTTTGATAAAGACAATCCCTTTGAATTTGAATCGGGAAGTAAACTCTCCCCTGTTCAAATTGCTTATCAAACTTATGGTACACTTAATTCAGAGGGAACTAATGCAGTATTAATTTGTCATGCACTCACAGGTAACGCTCATGCAGCTGGCCTTTTATTAGACGAAGAAAGTGACAATAAGAGTAATCCTGATCTTATGAGTAAATACTCAACTTTACACAAAGGAAAACCTGGCTGGTGGGATGATATTATAGGTGAAGGGAAACTTTTCGATACAAATAAGTATTTTGTAATTTCATCTAATATCTTAGGAAGTTGTTACGGAACAACCGGACCAGTTTCAATTAAAAATATTTTCAATCGAAGCTTTGGAATGGATTTTCCTACTGTAACCGTTCGTGATATAGTAAAATTACAAAAAGCACTAGTTGACCATTTAAATGTAAAGAAATTGGCAACAGTTGTAGGAGGTTCACTTGGCGGCATGCAAGTATTGGAATGGGCAATAATGTATCCTGAACTTGTTGCTTCAATCATTCCAATTGCAACGGCTGCTCAACATTCTCCTTGGGCGATTTCGTTAAATGAAGCATCGCGCCGAGCAATAAAAAATGATCCTAAGTGGATGAATGGGAATTACAAATCACAACCTTATGATGGATTAGCACTCGCAAGAAAAATAGCAATGATCAGTTACCGAAGTATGGAATCATTTGAGCATAAATTCTCACGTGAAAGAAAAGATAAAAACTCATCAAAGTTAGATACTTCAAATATTTTTCAAATTGAAAGTTATCTAAATCATCATGGCGATAAGTTGAACCAACGATTTGATGCAAACACTTATATGTATTTAAGTTATACAATGGATTTACATGATGTTGCTTTGGATAGAGGAAGTATTCAAGAAGTTCTTGGAAATATAATTATTCCTTCGCTTTCTATTGGAATTTCATCTGATATTTTATACCCCCCGGATGAGCAAAAGCAAATTGCTAGTTTAGTTCCGAATGCTGAGTATGCAGAAATTAATTCAATTCATGGTCATGATGGATTTTTAATTGAGTTTGAGCAGATAACAGATATTATTAGTGAATTTTTATCTAAACATAATTTGTGATTTATTAGAAGAAGTATTTAAATAGATTGTTTTAGCTCATCTACTGTTAAAGGTTTTGCTAATATCCTTCTATCTTTATCTACTAAAAACATAGTGGGTGTAGCATAAATATAATACAATTCCGTTGATTGACTTTCCCATCCTTTTAGATCTGAAACATTAAGCCAGCTTAATTCATTTTCTTTAATAAAATTCAGCCATTCTTCTTTTTCTGTATCTAAAGATATCGCTAATATTTCTAGTTTACCTTTACTTTGCGCGTTTATAATTTCTTTAAGTTTCGGCATTATAGTTTTACAATGAGGGCACCAGCTTGCATAGAAAAGGATTAACACTTTTTCTGCAACAATTTTGTTTAGATCAATTTCATTTCCAGTATTATCTGGTAGAATTAGATTTGGGACTATATCTCCGATCTTTAAATATTTTGCTTGATCTATCCTTTTTTGAATTGAAAATTCTACCTCCGCATCAAGGCATAAATTATCTTCGATTACATAATTATCTACTATGTAATTTATCACTACATCAAATCCAAATTTTGTAAAACCGTCAATTAAATATTCTGTGATATGTTGATAAACTAACTCATTTACTTTCGCTTTATTGAGCAATGAATCAACAGCGACCATAAACTCCTTCTCCAAGTCAGTTTTCGGTAATCGCTGATTTCTATAATAAGTTAAATACTCAATGCTTTTGTTTGCATATAAGTCTGAATAGATCATTTCACTATCGTTAAAATCGACATTATCAAGAGAATGATCCTTAAGATATTCTACAAGTTCATTAGGAGAAAGATGGGAATTAACAACAGGTAACTGTGCTGATTTAATATACCTTGCTATAAAGGAATTTGGTTGATTCTGTGAATGAACATCTACGAATTTCTTATACTCATTTTGAACTTTAAGTAATTCATTTTGTGTAGTTCTAAAATACTTATTATCATCTGGATAATTAGTTAAAATAATATTTAATAATTCAGTCTTAGTTTTGTATAGTTTATTCAGATTTATGAATTCGTAGAAGAACTTATTACTTTCAGACTCTAAAATTTTTAAGCTATCAGTCATATTATTGTAATTGGTTGATAGCTCAATATTCTTTCCATCATTTAAAAAAACAAGCCAATGCTGCTTATCCAATTGTAACCGGTATAATCCTTCATGTTTATCTTGCAAAGAAAATTTAAAAACACTGTTATTAGAATTAACAGTAAATATTTCATTTGCTTTTTCACCTTCAAGCTCAAAAATCGTCGCATTCTTTTCCTTTGCCTCTGAAATTATAATGCTTATTTCTTGAGCTTGAAGATCACTAATAAAAAATAAAATACTCGCAAATACAATTAATACTTTTTTCCCATTCATGTCAGTACTCCAAAACCACAGTAGTTCTCACATACCAATAATATTGTATTATCCGCTATCCAGAATCTAGCATCAATTTTCACTTATTCAGTCCTTCAAACATCTCACGCTAAACCCATTATCAAAATTATAACTAGCATAGTCAATACCGCTGTATCTATCTCCCAATACCATTGTTCCTGCTTGACTTGATCCCGCAGATGTCCAATAAAAAGTAGTTTCACCAACATTACTAAAATTACCATTTGTATATGCGCGTTTCCCTGTCAATAATGCTGTAAATCCGCTAGTATTTGTTCCAGCACCTTCTCCTACTCCTTGGCCTATAGCTTTCAATACATTCCCACTATCTCCAACTTCAGCTATTAAAGTATCTATCTCATCAAACGTCGGTAAATGCCAGCCTTCTGGACAAATACCTTGAGAACCTAAAGTATCAGCATATTGCATTGCTTCACCCCATTGATATAAACCACCATACGTATCACAATTTTCTTCATCATTATCATAACAATACTTTTCTAATATTCCATTATCCGTTTGATGATCTCCGGCACTATTACTTGATATCATTGTACCAATGTTCAAGTTCTCCTTTAACCAGCATTGATCCCCTATTTGTACTGTGTTGTATACGTGTCCACCATAAGTTACTGTTGGAGTTTCTGGACAAGGTACATGGTTTGATGTTGTACTAAACTTCCACTCAGGACCATTTGTGGAATTGCCCTGTCCATCTTTTGCAACTATTCGCCAATAGTATGTTGCCCCATGGAATAAATCAGTCAGATTTAAACTGTTACCAACCAGATCTTCTGCTACTTTCTCAGTTGGCGGAGTATTTACACCTAAATAAACATCATAAGTCAATGAATCTCCATCCGGATCACTGCACTCCCAACTTAAAGTTATTACTGTATCTTGATCAACTGATTCATCTTCTGGTGTGGGATTACTAGGTATATCCGGTATTTGATTAAAATCTGGACTCCCCTTCAAACATCTTATACTAAACCCATTATTAGTATTATAGCTTGTATAGAACACACTGTTGTTTCGATCTCCTAACACCATTGTTCCTGCTTCACTCGCTCCGGCCGATGTCCAGTAGAATGTTGTTAAATTTAAATTACCAAAACCACCATTAGCATATGCTCTGTTCCCTGCCAGCAGTGCTGTAAAACCGCTTGTATTAGTTCCAGCACCTTCTCCTATTCCTTGACCTATAGCTTTCAATACATTTCCACTATCTCCAACTTCATCCATTAAAATATGTATCTCATCAAATGTCGGTAGATGCCAGCCTTCAGGACATATTCCTTGCGCTCCTTCTGTTTCAATATACATCATTGCTTCACTCCATTGGTACAGTCCACCATATATTTCACAATTCTCTTGAGCATTATCATAACAGTACTTCTCCAAAATTCCATTATCGGTCTGGTCATCCCCTACACCATCGCTTGCTATCATTGTACCAATGTTCAAGTTCTCTTTCAACCAGCATTGATCCCCAATTTGTACAGTATTATAAACTTGACCTCCATATGTAACAGTCGGGGTTTCTGGACATGGTATATGGTTTGATACTGTACTGAATTGCCATACAGGACCATTTGTTGAATTCCCTTTCCCATCTTTTGCTACTACTCGCCAATAATATGGTGCTCCATGTAACAGATCTGTAATATCCAAACTGTTAATTGATAGGTCTTCTGCTACTTTCTCTGTTGGGGGATTGCTAACGCCTAAATAAACATCATAGGTTAATGAATCTCCTTCTGGATCACTACACGTCCAACTTATCGTAATAGCTGTATCCAGATCAGTTGATTCATCTTCTGGTGTTGGATTACTTGGAGTATTAGGCTTTTGATTAAAATTCGGACTTCCTTTCAAACACCTTACACTAAAACCATAATTTGTATTATAGCTTGCATAACTAACATTAGTACTTCTATCACCTAAAATCATTGCACCTGCTTCACTCACTCCGGCCGATGTCCAGAACATAGTTGTCACATCTTTTACTCCAAAATGACCATTAGCCCATGCTCGATACCCAGCAAGTAATGCTGAAAAACCGCTTGTATTCGTTCCTGTTCCGTCTCCTATTCCTTGACCTAAGGCTTTTAAGGTATTACCACTATCTCCAACTGTTTCCATTAATTCATGGATCTCTAAAAATGTAGGCAGATGCCAGCCTTCCGGACAAATACCTTGCGCTCCTTCAGTATCTATGTACTGCACTGCTTCTTTCCATTGGTACAATCCACCATAAATATCACAATTTTCTTCATTATTATTATAGCAATACTTCTCTAATATTCCATTATCTGTCTGATGATCTCCAACTCCATTGCTTGTTATCATTGTTCCAATGTTCAAATTCTCTTTCAGCCAGCATTGATCTCCAATCTGCACTGTTTTATATCTATGCCCACCATATGTTACAATTGGGGTGTCCGGGCATGGAATTCCCATAACTATTATTCCATCATCAGCTAGTATTTTTACTCGAAATTGATCACCAAAAGTCTCAGGGTGTTCTGCCCCAAAATCCCATATTATATGTTTTCCGGTACCGCTGATAATTCCTGGCCCTACATCACCAGTAATATTATTGCATGAAAAATCCCATGTATCTCCATCATCATCAGAAACTTGCATCGATATTGTCATAGTGTCCCCGTCACTATCGTTGACATCATAATAAACATCTACTATGAATGAATCATCTGTTCTTTGGGTAAAAGTGACATTTTCTACAGTTGGAGTTGCATACTGCGATAATAAAAATGATGTTGGTGTTAAAATTAAAACTACTATTAAATGTAAATATCTAAGTTTCATATTGTATCCTCTTTTTATATTCATTCTCATTTTAATTATAATTATGACAGTCTACTTGAGTAATATCATTTTTTTAGTATCCGTATAATTATTTGCTCGAATTGTATAAAAATAGACACCACTAGGTAAGTTTGAGGCGTCAAACGTAAGATTGTAGTATCCAGCTGATTGTTTTCTATTGAGAAGAGTTTCTATTTCCATTCCCATAACATTATAAATTTTTATTTGTATGGCCGATTCAACCGGAATTGTATACCTAATTGTTGTCGATGGATTAAAAGGATTAGGGTGATTCTGCATTAATTGAAAATCCTTCGGAGTTTCATTATTGTTCTCTACACTTGTGGTTATTGATGACAAAGTTCCAACTTCTGAAATACCTTTGCCAACAGATGCGACAACAGATAAAGTAGTAGAAAACATTAATATAACAGTAAGTAAATACTTGAGTGATTTCATTTTTCCCTCACTATTTAAAATGATTAATTAATAATTATATAAACTTCGATAATATTCTGACCTAATCTCTTATTTTATTAAAATATAAAATAAATATACCTAAATCAATTTATTTTAGTTTAAGAATTTTAAATCTAAAGTTTTTATTCAATGAAAAATTCAATTTCAATTGATTTAAATTTTTAATATTTTGACCACCACTAAAATAATTAACGGTTTCAACTCTATGGAACATTATAGTTTTTGGTCTCTTCTTCCCCCTCTTATAGCTATTATACTTGCAATTAAAACAAGACAGGTTTTTATATCACTTTTTTTTGGTATTTGGCTGGGATGGGTTGTTTTAAGTGATTTTAATTTTCTCAGCGGAACTGTTGCATCAATCCAAGCACTTGTAGATGTGTTTAAGGATAGTGGTAACACAAGAACAATAATGTTCAGTTCTCTCATTGGTGCTTTAATTGCTTTTATTCAGCGTTCCGGTGGAGTTGAAGGATTTATTAAATATATCAATAAGTTCCTTGCACATCTTGAAGAGAAAAAAGTTGGAAACAGCAGGGTTATTGTACAGCTATTAGCCTGGATAACAGGTGTTTTGATTTTTGTTGAATCCAGCATTAACGTTTTAACTGTTGGAGCGATATATAGACCAGTTTTTGACAAAATGAAAATTCCAAGAGAGAAACTTGCATACATTGCTGACTCCATTTCTGCACCAACTTGTATCTTAATTCCTCTAAATGCTTGGGGTGCATATATTATGGGTCTGATTGCTGCACAAGGATTTGATAATCCTTTTGGTATAATGTTAGGTGCTTTCCCTTTCAATTTCTATCCCATATTAGCTTTAGGAATGGTAGTATATATTATTCTAAGCAAGAAAGATTTCGGGCCGATGAAAAAAGCAGAAATTCGAGCTCAAGAAACCGGCAAAGTATTAAGAGACGGTGCTACTCCCTTGATATCTTCAGAAGTAATTGCAATGGAGAAGAAAGAAGATATCCCTGCACGAGCAAGGAATATGATAGTACCAATAGCAGTAATGGTTGGGATGATGCCTTTAATGCTTGTGTTTACTGGTTGGACAGAAGTTCCCAATATTGATTCATTGCCATGGTACATGCAGCTTTTTGAAGCCATTGGAAAAGGATCCGGTTCCACATCAGTTCTTTATTCTGTGCTAACAGCTATTACTGTTGGATCAATCATGTATATGTCTCAAAAGATCTTCTCATTCAAGGAGACTTTTGATTTAATTATGAAAGGAATTGGAGGACTCATTCCTTTAGCTCTTTTAATGATGCTTGCTTTTGCAATAGGAACAGTTTGCCGTGAACTTGGAACAGGATTATATGTTGCTGAGGTCTCTAAGATCTGGCTTTCACCAAGTTTTGTTCCGGCAATTATTTTTGTAGTAGCTAGTTTCATCGCTTTTTCTACAGGAACTTCATGGGGCACATTCGCTATTATGATTTCAATCGGTATCCCTATGGCGCAAGGTCTTGATGCTGATTTATATCTAACTGTTGCTGCAGCATTAGGTGGTGGAGTTTTCGGTGACCATTGTTCACCGATTTCTGATACAACAATAATCTCTTCAATGGCTTCTGCATGTGATCATATCGATCATGTTAAAACACAGCTGCCTTACGCACTTGTTATCGGTTCTATTACAACAGTTCTGTATGTGATTTTAGGAATTATAATGCATTGAGATTTTCAAGCATTTTTTTATGTTATGTAGGGAACAACAATAGTTGTTCCCTACTAAGTAATACAAACCTATTTTATCATCATCATCTTTTTAACAGATGAAAATTGCCCAGCACTTATTTTGTA
>JBDLIN010000175.1:0-8312 GCA_039714835.1 Bacteroidota bacterium
AATCAAATTTACAATGATTACCTTGGATTAGAAGAAGATAAAATAAACGCGCCCGACCGACCAATGGTTACGGGCGAATTAAATCCGGCTTGCGCGGTTCTATTGTCATCTATTTTAATGCTTTTTGCTTTTTTTATCACCTGGGTTTTTCTTGAAAAATATGCTGTAATTCCACTAGTAATAGGTGTTGCACTGAACCTAGTTTATGAATACGCCAAAGGATACGGTATCTGGGGCAATATTATTTTCGGATTGATGATTTCAACATGCACAATGTTTGGGTTTTTAGCAGCCGGGGAATCAGATATATCATTACTGTCGTTTAGCCAAATATTTTTAATTCTTTATGTTTCATTGGTTAATGGACTAATGACATATTACACCTATTTTAAGGATTACGAAGGGGATAAAGCCGCGGGCAAACGAACGCTCATCGTAAAACTCGGATTGAAGAAATCGCAGCAGTTGGCTTTAATAGGAGCTTTTCTGCCTCTGTTTTTTTTCTTAATAATTTATTTCGGACTTGAGGTTTGGAGCTTCGAACTAAATGGAATATTTATTGAGCTGGGATTGCTCGCAACTGGACTGCAGTTATGGACCGGGTTTTTATATTATAAAAATCCAAAAGGAGAGATGACTTATTTCTCTTTATCAATGAATTTCCGGGCATGTGTCTGTGCTGAGTCAGCATTCATCGCTCTTTTTAATCCAGCACTAGGTGTGATGTTATTTCTTCTTTCCTATTTTTTTATTGGATTACTTTTTAATTTTCATTCGAATGTGAGGGCGTGATCATGAAAAATAATCCATTCGAAGAAGTTAAAATAGCTGGTCTGAATTTGAAGAATAGGATTGTACGTTCCGCAACATACGAGGGAGCATCGGATAATAATGGTTTCCCGGGTTCCGAATATTTATCAATATACAGAACTTTGGCAAAAAATGATGTGGGGATGATAATCACAGGATTTTCATTTATATCCAGACAAGGCAAAGCAATGCAGCGGGCGCAGTCCGGAATTGATTCACGTGATAAAATTCTTCATTTTCGAAAAATAACGGAAGAGGTTCACAACTATCATTGCCCAATAATTATGCAGCTTGCTCATACCGGAAGACAAACGATTAAAAGTGAAACTAACTCAATTCCAATATCCAGCACAAAAAAAAGGTCGATCTATTTTAGGGAAAAACCGAAATTGATTTCTGATAAGGAAATTGATGATGTAATCAATCAATTCACTAATTCTGCTTTATATGCTAAAGAAGCCGGATTTGACGGAGTACAGCTTCATGCTGCTCATGGATATATTCTGCATCAATTTCTTTTACCGGAAACAAACAAATTAAGGAATGAATTCGGTATAGATAAATCCACTAGATTGGGAACGAGACTGCTTGAAATTGTTTTCGATAAAATCAAAGAGAAATGCGGGCATTCATTCCCGGTTCTTATTAAAATAAGCGGCGATCACAATCTTTCAAAAAATTTCTTCCCCCAAAAATTTGATAATCTCATAAAGTTTTTAGATAAAAAGCAGTTTGATGCAATCGAAATTAGCAACGGAACAATGGATTATGCCCTGAATATTTTTAGGGGAAATTTGAATATCGATTCCGTTCTTGAACATAACCCTTTATTCGGAAAAAACAGTAAAATTAAAAAGTCTTTCTACAAATTCACAATAAATAAAATCATTGCGTCAAAATTGGTTGACTTTACACCGGTATATAATCTGCCTTTTGCGGAGAGAGCAAAAAAACTAACATCAATCCCTATTATTTCCGTGGGCGGATTTCGAAGAAAACAAGAAATTGAATACGCCGTTTCTAATAATTTGACAGACTTAGTAAGTCTTTCGCGGCCATTTATATGCGAGCCTAATTTTGTTAAAATGATAGAACAATCAAAAAATGATTATAAATCAAAATGTAATAATTGCAACGAATGCGTTTTTATGTGCGATTCCGGAAGTGTTACAAAGTGTTATTCAAAAAAAAAGATTAACTAATTTGGAGGATATCATGGTACAGGAAGAAAAGTGTTTAGAAGAAAGGCTGTACGTTGATGATGATGTTTTGAAAAAATTTAATTTCAACCCCTACTACTTGTCAATTTGCAGTGAGCAAGCCGACCCGTTGATAGTAAACGGACAAGAAATGATAAACCTGGCAACGAATAATTATTTGGGTTTTTCTAACGACAAAAGAATTAAAGCTGCCTATATTGATGCAATAGACAAGTATGGTGTTTCAATGTGTGCAACACCTATAGCGGGAGGATATACTGAACTGTTTAACAAAACGAGGGAAAAATTATCCGATTTCATCGGTGTTGAAGATGTTTTGGTTTATCCTTCGTGTTATCAGGCAAATAACGGTTTATTCCCGGCAATAGCGCGAAAGGATGATTTAATTCTTTTTGATAGATTTTCTCATTCTTCTCTGATTCAAGGAATTCGAAGCGTTGGGTGTAAATCCTTACCATTCAGTCATAACAATATGGAAAATCTTGAATACTTGTTGCAAAGATTTTCCGATTATCCGAAAATATTTGTAGTTACCGAATCTGTGTTTTCAACCGAAGGGGCAATTGCACCGTTTGCTGAAATTTATAAATTATGCCGGCAATACAACGCCGTCCCGGTTATAGACGATTCGCACGGAATCGGAGTAATTGGAAATAAAGGGAAAGGCATCATTTCATATTCGGAAATTGAAGACTTTGACGGAATATACACAACATCATTGGGCAAAGCTTTAGCAAACAATTGCGGGGTAATCGGCGGAAGTAAAGAATTAATCTATTATCTCAGCTATTACAGTTCGCACTTAGTTTACTCAACAGCCATTTCGCCATCGGTTTTAGCGGGAATAAATGCGACTCTTGATATTGTTGAAAACGAATTCGAAGTTCGCTCAAAAATAATTTATTATTACTCAGAAGCAATAAAAAATTCGTTATTGGAAAATGGTTTTAAAATTGTCAACGGCAAAGCTCCAATAAATTCGATAGTAGCCGGTTCATCGGAAGAAACAATATTGTTAGCGAAAAAACTGTTCAGCAAAGGAATTATGTCCACCCCATTTGTTTATCCCTCGGTGCGAAAAAACGAAGGAAAAATAAGATTGATAGCCGGAGCAAATTTGAGAGAAAGCTCAATTGCGAAAGCATTGGACATTTTTAATGAGATAAGATTAAACTAGATCAAAATGAAAACGCTGTTAATAATAAATCCTAATTCACGGGGTGGTAAATCTGCTCTGTTGGCTGAAAAAGCGATGAAGCATCTTAGGCGAAAAAATATCGAATTTGAAGCCGTTTTTCTAACTGAATTCGAAGACGCTTACAATTTTTCAGTTAAAGCCAATGAAGAAAATGTTGGAAACATTATTGCTGTCGGTGGCGACGGAACGATTAATAAAGTCATTAATGGTTTTTATGATGATAGTGGAAAAATTAAATCCAATTGTCATTTCGGCGTAATTTACACCGGCACCAGTCCAGATTTCTGCAAAAGCTACGGAATCCCGACTGATATTATTAAAGCAAGTGATATAATAATTAACCAAAAAACAATTAAAATACCTATCGGGAAAATTGAATTTCAGCAGGAAAACAGATTGAAGAATAGGGGAGATTCCGTGCAATCGAAATATTTTGCCTGCTGCGCTAATATTGGGCTAGGCGCATCGCTTGCGAGGAAAGCTAACTCAGGTATTCGCAGCTATGCAGGGGACTTTTTAGGTACATTCATTTCTCTTTTGCAAATACTCCGTACATACAGGGGCACAGATTATTTTGTAAAAATTGATAATAAATCAATGGAGCTAAATAACGTGTACAATATTTCCGTAGGTATCACAAAATACATTGCGTCTGGAATTAAAGTTTTCCAGGCTGAAAACAAACCGAAATCATCTTTTTATTTAATGAAACTATCGAATTTGAGATTCGGAAATATCCCCAGTATGTTAAAAAATATTTATTCCGGCAAGGAATTTCCAAACTCAACATTTTTATCTATTGACTATGTAAAAAGAATTGAAATTAATAATAACTCAATGAATCCCGAAGTTGAGTTCGACGGTGACCCAGCAGGCAGCCTGCCATGTAGCATCGAGATGGCGGAAGACAAACTGTCGTTATTGACTTAACATACAGGAAATGATCCTATGAAAAAGAATTTAATAAAAGTTATTCTTGGAGCCGACATTTTCTTGTTAATCTTTGCAGGATTGAATCTTAATCTTTTGCTGCAGAGAGCAGATTTGCCTAAAGAATATAAAGCTAGCATCAACAGCTTTACTTTCGATGTAAATAATATTCACACTGGTAGAAAAATATTAGAGTTCGATGGAAAACCTATAACTAAAGTAGGTTTGCTCGATTTTTATTTGCTGCATCATAAAAAATATGATACAGTGAAAATAAAATCGGAATTTAATGAACAAATTATTGAAACATCCATTGTTCTGCCCCCTAAATACAGCTGGATTGATTTGACGATATTAGTTCTTGTGGCACTTTTTTACTTTTTCACAGGAATTTATATATTATTAAAATTTCGCTATACGGCTTTTGCGTATGTTATTCATATGGTCACTATATTCACCGGAGTGATGATAATTTTCGATTGGGGGGATATTCTAACATATAATAAAATAATCCATTTCTTTTTATTCTTGCTGTTCGAATTCGGAATTTTTCTTGTTCCAACTCTATTTCTTCATTTTGGTTTTACATATCCTGAGTCAAAATCAAAGTTTAAATTTGTTCTTCTTGTTCCGTTCTATTTTGCCAGCGCGGCTTTTATGATTATTAGTCTTTTTAATTTAATTAGCATTTTCTTTATGGGAAATGATGTTAAACAAACATATTTCATCGAATTTCATACATACGTGGCTGATTTATTTCTAATTATCGGGCTTATTCTAACCATAGCGAAACTTGAAAATTCAGCATTAACTATTAATGACAGAGTTTACAGAAAAAAAATTTATTGGGCTTTGCTCGGTATTTCCTTCGGTCCATTGATTTATGTTTTCATGATGCTGATGCCACGTTTAATCCTTGGTTATGAGTTAGTTAGTGAATTGCTGATGCAGTTTACAATTATTATTGCACCAATTATGCTGTTGGTTTCAGTGTCATTGAAAAAGCAGAATAATTCAGAGTGGAATTCGGGTAATAAATTAATGTCTTCTGCTTCATAAAACCACACAGTTGAAAATGATGCTTTCAAATAATTATTTGTTACCTAAAATTATTGTTCTTATTTTATTGTAATGTTTTCCTAATATCCTCAACCTCCAAGACTTTTTTATTATACCCCTTAAGTGTTACATTTATCATTGATTTCCTCAGTTCTTCCAGTGTCCCACATATTTGGGGAAAAGTTTTTCAAACAGTGGAAAAAGTGTTTTTTAAATCTTGTATATGCAAATAATTACTAAAGATACTTTTAATTGGAAGGCTATACTTATTACATATTACTTGAAATTGGATACAGATTACAGAATTCCCATCTCTTGCTTATATTTGCAGTCAAAAATTCATGGATTATTTTGCCATTAACTTTAAGACACATCTGGAAACCATTGGTTTCAATCTCACTTTGGGGTGCTTCGTTTGTAGCTACTAAAAGTCTGCTTGATACATTATCTCCATTAGGAATTATTTACATTCGACTATTATTCGGTATTTTTGCCGCTATTTTAATTGCCATATTTAGAAAACGTAACTTCTCACTGAAGAGAAGGGATATCAAAGGAATATTCATCCTTGCCTTGATTTCTATAACCCACCTATGGATTCAAGTTACTGGAATGCAATATACCTCTGCCTCAAACACCGGCTGGATCATTGGGATTATCCCTGTAATTATGGCAATTATGGGATTTGTCTTTTACAAAGAACGCATGACCAGCACTCAACTTATCGGTGCCATTATTGCGTTCAGTGGTCTATTAGTTTTAATCAGTAAAGGTGATTTAACCTCCATAAGTTTTATTTCTAACAATGGTGATCTACTAGTTCTAGGTAGTGCATTTACTTGGAGTATTTATTCATTTTATGGAAAAAAAGTTACATTAGATTATCCTCCATCATTAACGATTTTATATTTGTTCCTAACTATGTTAATTATTCTTTCACCATTTACAATTTCATCTAATTTTCTGAAAAGTGTATATTCATTGTCTGCAATTGATTGGAGCTCTTTATTGTTTCTTGGTTTTCTCTGTTCCGGATTAGCTTACGTTCTATGGGCAGAGACAATGAACGAGTTGCCGGCCAATAGAGTTGGAGCTTTTCTATATTTAGAACCGTTTGTAACTGTTTTTACAGCCTGGATATTTTTAAACGAAAATATAACCATGTTGATGATGGTAAGCGGAATTGTCATAATCATCGGTGTTATTATGGTAAATAGGAAATAACTCTAAATTTTTGTGTTGACCAAATGTTAAACAAAAAGCAATAAAATGGAATAGCTCTGCATTTTTTAATTGGGTAATGTGTAATGTATTACAGCATCAGGGCCTAATGGAATTCCAAGAGTTAACCAAATAACCAAAAGGATTATCCAGAAGATTAAAAATGTAATTGAATATGGCACCATTGCTGCAATAATTGTCCCTATTCCGGCTTTGGGATCATACTTCTGAACGAATGCAATTATCAAAGCAAAGAAACTCATCATCGGTGAAATAACATTTGTGACACTATCTCCAATTCTATACACAACTTGAGATAACTCAGGTGAGTATCCCATTATCATAAACATCGGAATAAAGATTGGTGCTAGTATTGCCCATTTTGCCGAAGCGCTTCCCATCAACATATTTATTGCGGCAGATAAAAGAATAAACAATATCATCAGCGGAATTAATCCGATATCTAGAGACATTAAAAATCCAGCACCTTTAACTGCAATGATAATACCAAGATTGCTCCACTTAAAGTATGCTACAAACTGTGCAGCAAAAAAGACAAGAACCAGATATGTTGCCAATGATTTCATAGATGCAGACATACCTTTTACTACATCTGAATCATTTTTGAACTTTCCAGTTGAAAATCCATAAGCCAATCCCATTGCTCCAGCAGTAATAAACAGCATTGCAACAACACCTTTAATTAAAGGGGAAGTTAAAACATCGCCATCAGGACCTCTAAAAAATCCATTTTCCGGAATTATTCCGATTAAGGTTACAGCAACAATTACCACAAAAGAAATTGCAGCCCAAAATAAACCTCTTTTTTCAGAGGAAGAGATTTTATCAAGAACTAAATCATCTTCATCGACTTCATTTTTATATTTTCCCAATCGTGGCTCAACAATTTTCTCGGTAACTAAAGTTCCCGCAAAAGCAATAACGAAAGTAGAAGCCACCATAAAGAAATAATTAGCAGTTGGATTAACCTCATAATTTGGATCTAATATTCTTGCTGCTTCTTGAGACAATCCTGCTAACAATGGATCAACTGTTCCTATAGCAAGATTAGCGCTAAATCCTCCTGATACTCCAGCAAATGCTGCTGCCATACCTGCAATTGGATGTCTGCCAACTGCTAAAAATATTACTCCGGCTAGTGGTATCAATAAAACATAACCTACATCTGAAGCAATATTCGAAAGAACACCAGCAAAGACAATTACAAATGTTAAAAGGTGTTTCGGAGATTTTAACACCAATATTCTTATTATGGCATTTATTAATCCGCTCTGTTCAGCAATTCCAATACCAAGCATGGCAACAAGAACAATTCCCAATGGTGCAAAGCTTGTAAAGTTATCCACCATTTCAAGTAAAATTCTGTGAATTCCATCATGAGATAATAAGTTTATAGGTCTTACAATTTCTTTAGTTGCTGGATGAACAACTTCCCAGCTTAAATAGTGCCCCAGTGCTGAAAAAAGCAACGCTGAAACAGCAAAAATTGCAAATAGAGTTGCAGGATGCGGAAGAGCATTTCCAACTTTCTCTGTCCAATTCAAAAATTTCTGAAAGAATGAATCTTTTACTTTAACCATAAACAAGACTTTTTGTATTAAAAACAGTGTGGAAAATACTAAAAGTTTAGTAATGATAAAATTGTACATCCTCATTTTAAGTATAAAAACCTGCCGAGATATATATCCAAGGCATTGTAAGTGTCATGTAAAATATAATATTAATTATTATTTAATCTTACTTTTATAAGTTCCTCTGAAACGTCCCACAGTTTCTGACTGTTTATGTCACTAAAATTAAATTCTGTTTCCTTAACAAAGTCAACTATATCTTTAAATATTGCTTCTTGTTTT
>JBDLIN010000176.1:0-8190 GCA_039714835.1 Bacteroidota bacterium
GCAATCTCAACATCTGCAATTGCTTGTTTTACCTCAGTTATCGTCAATTCAACAGCTTCACTTGTAAATTTTCGTTCTTCAATACTTGGTCTTTGAGATTCATATTTATTATTTCTATATGATTTAACCGCCATATCTTTCCTAATTATATTTTAAAAAACAATTCCGATACCAAACTTAATTTGTCTTGGAGCGGAATACATATTTGGATTTTCAACGCGATCGTAGTAATCATTATAATTACTATGATGACTATGAATCTGAGCATCACGTACAATTGTTGTATATGGCTGCCCTGTAGAACTATAAACATGTTTAGCATTCAAACGATCTAACAAGTTATAAATGTTAAGTGTCAGTTTAATATCATAATTATCAAATATCTCTAAATTATAAAAAGCTGCTAAGTCAACCGAATAACCAACAGGCTTATAGGCATTATTTTGATATAAATTCACAAGAGATAATTGACTTTCCGGTAATGGTGAAAAGGTATATGGTGTACCAGAATTAAAATAACCTGTTACTGTTACTCCGTATCCTTCTCCTAGATAACCTATTGTTGCGTTAAATGTGTGGCGTTGATCCCATGACATTGGTAATAATCTTTTAATTGGATCCATGCTATTACCAGCACGAGTAAATGTTTGTTTAGGATCATCAGCATTACCCTTAGTAAATTGTAAAGTATAATTAACATTAGAGAAAATATTTCCAAACGCTAGATCAAATTTTACTTCTAATCCGCGAGCATTTCCATAATCTTTATTTGTATATAAACCATATTCAATTTGATTATATGTTGAAATAATCTTTGTACTTAACAAATCGTAAATATCCTTATAAAAAAGAGCTAATTCCAATCCCATACCTTCAACCAGTTCTTGCCATATACCAATTTCATAAGTTATCGTTTTCTGAGGTTTTAACTGTGCATTACCCATTGTTGTAGCAAAGTCATTTACTGGAACTCTGAATATATTATTTTCATATAATGCATACATTGGGGGCATCTGGAAAAAATGACCATAGCTAAAACGGAGCACAGCATATTTACTAAGTGTATATGCAAGACCAAATCGGGGACTTATTTGTGTCTGCGGTTCTGCCATATCATAGGATGTCATCATACTATCTGGTAAATTCAATTGATTCGATGGATTTCTTCTGTCAGTAGGATAGCGCTGCTCAGAATTAAAGTAATCATATCTTGCACCTAAATTTATTACAAGATCATCATACTCAAGTTTGTCTTGTATATAAGTTGCAAACTCCCAAGGTTTTACTGTATAAACTCCCATTGTTTTAGCAGTAATAGGTTCAATTTCCAATTCATAAAATGGCCAATGTACCTTTCCAGTTGAATCAATTATCATTATATTTTCCTGCGGCAACCCAGAATATTTATTTCGCACATTAGTTCTATCTTGATCAATAAGGTGTCTTATATATATACCTCCAGCTTTTAAGCTATGATGTTTGGATACTTGCCAAACAATATCAAATTTTATATTTGTATCTTCAAATTTTGATTTGCCTCTACTTGATCCAGCCGTACCGCCCGTTGCAAAACCGGAATTACCTGTCCCATGATATCTTGGATGGAGATATCTTGGGTCAAGAGGATCTTCATACAAATAACTTGTATTTTCCTTATAAACATTTGATATTTTTAATTCATAGAATAAAGAATTACTTAACATATGGTTAATTGTAAGTGCATTCATATAAGATTTTTTATACCTAGAAGGTAAAGGATCTGGATTATACTTATAATAATGACTATATAAATAGTTACCACCATCATCGTAATAGCGACCTTCATCATCATTTATGGAGAATAAATAACTTATTTTCATACTTGTAAACGGCTTAAATGTCAATTTGCCTAAGAAAGAAATCTTTTCTTCATGCAGCATTGAAACATATTCACCATCTCCTGTATTTTCTAAATGCCAATACTCCGGATCACTACTTATAAAATCATTATAATCGATTGGATTAAATCTTCTTATTCCATTCAAATGTCCATTATTAAACTGATGACGATAGTTTACAAAGAAGGAGAGGAAATCTTTAATAATTGGACCCTGTAGATGCATTTTATAATCTTGAGATAAATTCAATGATAGATCACCACTATTTAATCCAATAAATATGTCATTATTACCAGTAAAGAAATTTGCAAAACTGCTTGATACAGAACCATGAAAATCATTTCCGCCATCCTTTGTAACTGCGTTGACAATACCACTCATCGCACGGCCATACTCAGCGTTAAATGTTCCAGTGATAACTTCAAGGTCCTGCACAGCTTCTGTTTCAACTGTAACCATTTTTCCAGTACCGTTAAATGATTCGTCGACCTGAATACCATCAACTAAATATGTAACTTCTGTTTTACGACCACCTCTAAAGTGACCGGCGACAACACCCGGCTGCATGTCTATGACTTGCTCAAGGTTTTCAACCGGTAATATTTCTATTTTATCTGCTCCAATATTTCGAACCGAACTGGTTTGATCTTTTTTAATTTCAACAGGTCTTGCTGTAACAACTACTTCTTCTCCTGTAATTGCAGCAATCTCCATTTCAATAGGAAAGTTTACCGTTCTGTTTACTGAAACAACGACATCATTAAAAACTACTGTTCCATAACCAACCATTCTAGCTTTAACAGAATAAGTACCAGGGGGAACATTAATAATAAAAAATGATCCATCCCCACCTGTTGCAGCACCCATATGAGTCCCCTCTATTAGAACATTAACTCCAATGAGTGGATCACCCGTTTCAGCATCAGTTATTGTCCCCGATATTTTTCCAGTTGTTTGCGAAAACAATAAGGAAGGAATAAGCAGAGAGACTAAGACTATAACTATTTGTAAAATATTTTTTGTGTTCATTTTGATCCTCTTAAAATTTTTCACTATAAATCAGATTAAAAAGTTACTCCAACTGAATAGTTCATCGAATATCCAAATATTCCCACCTCTTTATAAGCAAAGTCTACTTTTATATTATTATCATTCATGAGATTCACATATACACCGGCTCCAAATGTCAATCCATATTCAGAGTTATCCATAAACAAACCACGATACCCCCCTCTCAAAAAGAACTGACCAACTCCCAAAAACTTAAACGCATATTGAGCACCCAAATTAACTGATTCACTATTATTGTTAGGATGAAGAGCATCAACAGCTAATATTAGTTGATGATTGTCTGTTGCAATTGGTTTTATTGAAGTTCCCACTCTAAATATTAATGGTAATTCCCATCCTTGTAATCTGTATTGACCTTCAATGTTATTATAATTTCCATGTTCATCTGGAAGAGGATCAATCGGCATAAGTATATCAATACCATCATATTGCATTTTAGTACCATAATTTGATATGCTCATTCCAATACTCAAACCATCCTCTCTTTTACCGCTGAAAGAAAAGAAATCTGTGTTTACCATTACACCTAAGTCTAATGCTAAAGCATTTGCACTCATATGCCAAATATTGGATGATATCCATTTAATTGATGCTCCAAAACCAAACCAATCCGCTAACTTTCTAGCATAAGAAAGAGTAAAAGCATAATCCGCTGCTGAATATGTTTCACCTGTTCCTTCCTGAAAATTCATAGTTGTTACTTCAGTCCTTCCATAATCCATATTAGTAACACTTAATCCTATTGTCCCAACTTGAGGAAGTACAAAAGCAGCACCAGCGAAAACAACATTAATATCAGCAATCCATGGCTGATACATAAATAGTACTTCGTTATTTTCTAAGTATCCCAATCCTGATGGATTCCAATAGATACTTGAAATATCACTCGCCACACTAACATACGCCTCACCCATTGCGTTTGCATGACCTCCAATTCCCATCTCTAGAAAATTTGCGGCTGTTGTTCCTACTCTATATGGTTTGTTTTGTGCCCACATAATACTTGAGAGAACAATAAGAAATAACGTTAAAGTAATTTTTGTTTTCATAATTACACCTTTGGTTATTTAACCAATATTATTAATTGTTTTTATTTTATACTAGTCTCAAAGTAGTTATCGGATTTTGATTTAATTAAAAACTCACTCCCGCCTTAAAAACTGGCGGGCAGGTTAATCTCTCTTCCACCAAAGGCGGATAAATAAAAAGAGAGAGATTATTTTTGTTAAATCCGAAAACCACTTTTATACATTTTTATAATCATTTATTTAATAACAGCAAACTTTCCGATTTTCTCTTTTCCAGTTTCTTTCGATTTTATATGATAGATATACATACCCGCTGCTATCTCTAAATCCTCTCTACTCAATAAATCCCAATGTACTATACCATTACTCGGCTCATTCTCTACTAATATCTCATCTATCAATACTCCACTCGATGTATATATCTTTATCTCACACTCCGACGGGATATGCGTAAACATTAGTCTTCTTCGCTGATTCAAAAACTTATTAGCTACCGAAGGCTCCATCGAATTCGTCATTATGTACGGATTCGGCACCACTTTTATATCCTCCATCCCAGCATCTATACTGCCCTTATCTACTGCCAATGTCCCTTCTATTGTGAACATAAGTGAATCACTTTCCGTAAAAGGTCTGCTGATATCATACTTATAGATATCTCCTCCCTTCGGTAATTGACTCTCATCCCTTAATCTATTGAAATCTATCGCAAAGACTGTCCCGCCCCATGAGACAAAGTCGTCACCTCCTAATTTTCTTACTGCTGCATGACCAACTAATACTCTATCTTCCAGCTTATCATATACCCCATTTCCATTCATATCCTCTACTACTAATTCCAACGTATCTATCTTACCGATGATATCTACAGCTGATTGATTCGTTACATAGAAAGAAAAGGCTTCGAATAAGTATTCTCCTGTACCTTCGTCGTCAACTGTCATTATCCCAGACTTCTTTTTCAATCTGTTGACATACGCTGAATCATCATCCGTAAACACTATCTGATATTCATACGGAAATCCATAATACTCAAATTTACTTGGCTTGATGTTTATTGCACTTCCTCCTCCTACTAACCATCCGCTGTTTCCTTCATTTAATCCCTTCTTCGGCATCCTTAATGAATGTTCATACGGGAAGTAGCCATTCATTCTATCCAGCTTCAACTGTATTCCATCAAATTCATTACTTAATATTTCATCCCCTCTATAGAAATTTGTGTGTATTAATTTCGTCTGTCCATTAAGCAGCAGCGTCGTCAAATCATCCCTTTCCAATATATTCTTCATCGGAAAGAGTGTCGTATCCTCTGTATAGACTAATTTATTCCCCGACGTTACATCATAGACATACATCCCATTGTTTATAGTTACTAAATCCAATGGACTTCTATCCCTTTCATTCCTTACTATATGTCCTAATGTATCTACTGAGAACTTTACCTTATACGTATGACCCGGTTTTACTTTACTATAATCAAATATCTCCGGCTCTACTGTTGCATTACCGAATGTAGTCGTATTTATTAAAGTTGTATTGGGATCCTCAAATCCAGCTGCCTTTTGACGGGGGGTTACTACTGCTACGTTTTTTCCCATTCTTATTATATTTTCTGACTCATCTAATTCCATTACTATATTATTCTCGGTTGGTGAGAGTCCTTCTCCTATATCCTTTGCCCCAAAATCATAGGCTACTAATGCATAATAGTAAGTCCTTCCGTTTTCTACTTGTTCATCTATAAAGTAATGTCTTATACCGCTGTCGTTACCCAAATAAAACTCTACTCCACCTACTTCTCCATAGTCTGCATTCCCTTCTATTTGATCTACTAGATCACACTGAAATATCGGTTTTTTGCTTGCTATATTTCCTTGGTTATCTGTGATTACTTCTGAATCCTGGAAATATTTATCTGTTGCGCGATAAAGTTTATAACCTTCAAAATCATTGATTCTACCCAAAAATGGTTCACGGGTTAATTTAACTGATGCATCATCCCAGGTTAACATCACTTTACCATCCGATGCTGTAGCTGTTAATTTTGGCATTACGGGTGGTTGTGCAAATCGATAATCTGCTTCATATATAAGCTGTGCGGTAACCTTCATTTTAAAAAGATTCTTTGCAACATGATCAGGACCACTTTTCAACTCAGCAATATTTTCATAAGCGTGAAGGAAAGCAATTGAAATTCTTTCTGTTCGTCCTTTATATAGTGGAAATACTGATGAAGATACTGTAAAATTCAATCTTTCAGGTTCTCCACCAGTATATTCATCGAATATATGCGAATTCAAATATTCAAAGTTCGATTCATCATGCTGATCTATATAGTTATTATTGTCTCTATAGCTCCATTCAACAATTCGGCATGTTGTTAATCCCAGCATATCAGATTCAGAAATATCTGTTACTGCAAAATTTGGCTCACATCCTTCGCCTTCTAAAAAGTCCGGGACATGGTTGCACTCTCCTTGATCCGGTCCATTATAATTAAGATCCATCGGTCCAACTCCATCCAATCCAACATCATCACCAGGATGTTCTCCCGGCTCAACTACCCAGTATCCTTCATCATTTTTCATTGAATAAGTACCATTTCCATTTGCATCGAATCCATCTTCCCAATCCTGATCTTCATCTCCTTCATAATGCTCATGCAGATCTTCATCATCTAAGTTGTAAAATGCTTTAAACTTTTCTACATCTGTTATATTATCATATGGACCTATTATGCTCCCAGCTGGGTTATCCCGCTTTTCATCTGTTAGCCCATCATCATCATTATCTTTTCCATCGTAGGCTAAACCTGGACTTTCAAGATATGCTGACCCAAAAACACCTGGTTTAATTCCTCCAACTGCTATATCATCCCAATCCCATACATAAACCATATCTAAATGTTTTGCGAAATATCCTTCATCATCATCTGGGCTATGCTCGTCACCAACTGCTGTATTAAAATCATATCCAAATCCACTTACGGGTAAGTCATAATCTGAAATGTTTGAAATATCATATTCCATAAAGATCATATCTTTTGTTTCAGGATTATTCCATTGAAAAACTCTTGCAGCTACTCTCAAGCCAAGACCACCCCATGGGTATCCTTTTTGAACTGATACATAAGTATTTAAATCACCAATAAATTTACCGGGTCTTGGATGATATCTTGGTCCAACTGTTATTAAATTTTCTTCCGGATCATTTCGCTGTACAATTTTCTCAAGATCTTGTGCATCATTAAATACAAAATAACTCTCTAGATCAGCATACTGTATTCCACGACCAAATCTACCATTCCACTCTCCGGGCCATTTCTTTTCAAAACCTCTTGATGGCCATCCATCAATTGGCCAGGAATCCGGCTTATTACTCATCGCTATATAATCTTGTCCACGATTTAAATAACCAATTGCAGGAGCAAACTGCCACCTAACAGTTCTATCATAATTATAATCAGAGCGATTCCACGATGATTGAACAAAAATCATAGAATCTATTTTACCTTCAATTCTTAAAGAAGCTACTTCATTTATGTCTGTTACTGGTATCGAATCATTTTTAACGAACACTTTACTGAATACAACCGGTGTAGCAAAATCCAACATTCTTGTTCCAGAATAATTGTTCGGCCATTTGCTATCTCTTGGATTGTTATAACCAAATTTACCAACATCAGCTACTTGACCTTTATTTAAATAATAGTATACAGCTCTATTCCCATTCATAAAGCCCTCTCTTTCCTCGGCAATATCACCAGCCGGATCTTCAGGACCTTCAAAGGGTCTGCCTTGGCTATAGATTATTACTGGTAGAAGAAAAAGAACAAAAATAAGTGCGGTTGATTTAATTTTTAAAGTTCTCATGGCAAGCCTTTATTTGATAAAAATGTGTAAATATTAAATGAAACTAACACGTGTAAGTTAATTATAATTACAATTAAACAAAAAAAAATTCATTAATAATTATTGATGTTATGAGCAATAAAAGAGAAGATTCCACATCAAGATTATTTTTGATGTATTCTAATTTGAATTAAAGTTCTCTTCACTAATTTCTACTGCACGATTTTTTGATTCCAATAAAAGCTTACTAGAATATTCTGCGAGCATTTCGATAGCTTTATGAGGATTTTTCTTGTAAGTTTTTAATAATTCTCTTTCAAATCTTACAGTTTCTCTAATGATTCTATTTTGAAGATAATC
>JBDLIN010000177.1:0-8059 GCA_039714835.1 Bacteroidota bacterium
AACTGTTTCAGCATATTTAACAGCATTTGCTACTATCATATCTGTTTCAGTCGCCGGATGTAGTGATGCATCCCAACTTTCTTTGACATCACACCAATGGCAACCTACATCACAACCACCAATACGGACAAAATAGGCAGCTTTACCAGCATGAAATCCTTCTCCTTGAATGCTGTAAAACTCTTCCATTAGTGGAAGTAATAAGCCTTTATCTAATTTTTCTTGTTCTATCATCTTGACAATTATAATTTATGAAGAAGTTTCATCCATTGCACTTAAAAGAATATTGCAACCCAATGCAATATCATCATTAGTTATATTTAATGGAGGTGTAATACGTATGGCTTTTCCTTCAAATAACAGCCAAAACAAGAGCAAACCTTCTTCTAATGCTCTTAAAATAATATTTGATGCTAATTCTTCAGATTCGACCATCACTGCCAACATCAACCCTTTACCTCTGATCTCGTTAATTAACGGATGTACTAAAAGTTTTCTAAACAATCTTTCTTTGTAATCAATCTTCTCCATTAAATTGCTCTGTATGACTTCTTGCAAAGTCGCCAAACCTGCCGCTGCGATTACCGGATGACCTCCAAATGTGGTAATATGTCCCAATTTTGGGTTTTCCGTTAAAAGTGACATCATTTTGTGTGAGGCTATAAAAGCTCCTATGGGCATTCCTCCGCCTAAGCCTTTTCCTGTTATTAAAATATCGGGGACTATATCATGATTTAAAAATTCGTATAGTTTTCCTGTCCTGCCCACCCCTGACTGTATTTCGTCTAATATCAAGACTGCCCCTACTTCAACACAACGCATTTTAATGGCTTTTAAGTAGCCTTTTTCGGGTACAATAAATCCGGCAGCACCTTGTATGGTTTCCAAAATAACAGCAGCCGTATGTTTTGTTATTTTTTGAATGTCATCAAAATTATTAAACTCAATAAATTTACTCCCCGGAATTAAGGGTCTAAAAGCACTTTTTGTACTTTCATTTCCCGCAACGCTCATAGCACCCTGAGAATTCCCGTGATAGGCGTTTTTAGCCGAGACAATTTCAAAACGATTTGTGTAACGTTTAGCGAGTTTTAAAGCTCCTTCTGTGGCTTCTGTTCCTGAATTTGTAAGGTAAACCTGTTCTAAAGGTTTTGGTAAATTCTTAACTAAAAGTTTTGATAAGGCTACTTGTGGTTCTTGTATAAACTCACCATAAACCATTACATGTGTATACTTATCTAGTTGTTCTTTTATGGCTTCACTAACTACTTTTGGATTATGACCTAAGGTACTTGCCGAAACACCAGCAATAAAGTCTAAAAAAGGTCTTTTCTTAGTGTCATATACATAACTACCTTTTGCAGAAGCAATTTCTATTGCTAATGGGTTTTTAGATGTTTGTGCTTGATATTTGTAAAAGTCTTTTTTCAAATGGCTTATTGATTATGTCATTATCTGTTTGTAACCGAGTCATGCTGAACCTGCCTGCCGGTAGGCAGACTTGATTCAGCATCTTTTGAAGCAATCCTAATCATGTTTTGGCAATGCTTCAAAAGTTCCTGAAATAAATTCAGGAAGACGTGTTTCAATTCTTCAATTCTCTATTTACCTTTTCCTCTTGTATCTTTTCTTCTTTTTCTCCCTCTAATTCCTTTTTTTCTTTTTCCATTTTAATTCGCTCCTCCTCTATTCGTTTTTTTTCTTCTTCTATTCTAACCTTCCTTGCCTCTCTTTCTTTTGAAATAATCACTTGTATCAGTTCATCATCTCCTTCATCATATGTAAACACGTCATCTTTTGTTATAGGACGTTCGTTTTCCCTCCAAATAAACCCGGGTAATTTTTCTTCTGATTTCGGGAATTTAGATGGCGGGTATGTTTTCCCTTCAGGCATAATCGTGTATAATAAGTTGTCTAACTGTCCTTTTTTAAAGACAAATTTCATGTTACTGCAAGTCATTTTTGTAATACCCTGAAGCTTTTTATTCTCATCTCTGTTATAATTAATCATCTGACCATTACCTAATACATATATATTGTCTAAAGTGTCTTTTACAAATTTACCATAAAGATTCTTCCCTTTTATCTGGCTAAAACCTCCCGTACTATCTTTTTTTATCACAAACGCATTATTATAGACTTTTAAGGAATCTAATTTTTCAGTTATCGTATCGCTAAGAAAATGTATGGTATCTCCTGTTATCTGATTGACATCATTCCACAACACGGGTCGTCTATACATTTTTGTTAATCCGGTAGATTCGTTTGATATGAGTGAATCGCATTTTCCTTGTAAATCAGTTTTGAACAGCTTTACATGATGATAAGCTCTTATAATACGTTTATCTTGCTCACCAGTCACCAATAAAGTGTCACCATGAATATAAGTGGAATCATTTTCTACAGTTGAAATAGCTATAGGCTTATTCACAACAAAGACCGAATCTTTATCTTCAAAATACTCAGAATAGCCTCCTTTTACAATCGAATTATTAATGGTGTCAGTTACTACGATATTTCCTGTTGCCGAAGCAAATTTCATATTTTCATCGTAGTACAAACTGTCGCCTTCAATAATTCTATCTTGATAAATTAATTTGGCGTTTTTAATGAAATGTGAAATTCGTTTTTTACTGTCGTTAAAGCCTTCTTCGCAGTAAAGTGTATTATCTTTTCCCTCAATTGTTGAAGGACCATATAAATTTGAAATTCCGGTATCAGTATAATAATCAAGGTGTTCGGATGTGACTTTGTTATCCGGATTTGTAATAATCACTTTAGAAAGTGCCTGAAATTTATTGGTTTCTAAATAATAATGACCTATCTGACTTTCTAAAGTATTTGTGCTGTCTTTTATGGTAGCATGGTCTCTGTAAAATAAGAGTTGTTTGACCCGGTCAAAATGAAGCGTATCGGTAGTCAAAGTCATTTTTGGGTCAGTTAAAACTACATTACCCCATGATTGAGCCGTTTTTGTCTTACCGTCATAATGCACGTATTTACTGTTTTGAATAATCGTATCTCCTTGATTGATAACAACATCGCCAAATGCTTTGATAATATTAGCTTCTTGGTAGATGAGCGCTTGCTTACATGCTAAAGTTGCTCCTTCATGTTCTACCATTACATTACCCAAGGCAACGATAGCTTTTGGATACTTAGTCTCGTCTTTAATCGTATTATCAGAATGTATTAATTGTATTTTCCGCTGTTGCGAAAAAGCTGCAACTGTAACAAAAACAAATAATATAGTAAGTATTTTTCTCAAGAAATAAATTTTCACAAAAATAACTAAAAAAACACCACTATACTATGTAGGGTGTTTTTTGGAATATTTTTAACAATGGAACAGAAAATAAGATATACTACAAATCCTTCTTTTCTCTTTCTAAGATGGCCTTCACAATACCGCGATGAACAAAGGCGTTGACTACTCTCCAGCCTGTTTTTGCGTAAGAATTTAATAATTCTTCAAAATCGGCATCTCTTTTTATGGGGGTTAATTTTTGGTGGATGAACTTATATTCTTTCATGTTTTGCTAGTTAAAATATGTGTAAAGATAAGTATACCTGATTAAATTTACTAAACCTTGATTGTTATTTATAAAAAAACTCGAACAGACTATCGGCAATTTAACGTCTGTTCGAGTGATTTGATGTGCTTCATTTAAAAAGCACATTAAATTGTATCGAGAACTACTTCATCAACTCAAAACTACGTTTAATAAAATCAGTCATATCTTTTCCTGTAAGGAGATTTTGTGACAATTTTGCTAAATCTAAAGCTTGGTTTACATATTTTGCTTTGTTCTTCTTTGCTTTTAATATCTTATCCATCAATGGGTTATTGGTGTTTACAATAAGATTATACATCTCAGGTAAATCACCCATTCCCATCATACCACCACCTCCGGTTTGGCTCATCTCTTTATAACGACGCATAAACTCAGGTTGTGTAATGATAAACGGATTTTCAGCAGAATCTAAAGCTTCTAACTGAACCGTATATTTTTCAGCAGGAACAACTTCTTTAACAATTCCTTCTAGTTTTGTTTTTTCATCATCTGACAATTTTGAGATGATTGTATCTTCTTTCTTAATCAGATTATCAATAAAATCAGCATCTACACGAGAGAACTTAACCTTCTCATTCTCTGTCTCCAATTTTTGAATTAGATGTGGAACGATTGGCGAGTCTAACAACAGTACCTCATAACCTTTGGCTTTTGCAGTTTCAATATAACTGTGTTGCTTGTCTTTGTCAGAAGTATAAAGAACAATTAAATTATCTTCTTTATCTGTCTGTAAGTCTTTTACTTTTTCTTTTAACTCGTCAAAAGTCAAGTATGCATTATCTACTGTAGGGTATAAAGCAAAGTCTTGAGCTTTTTTGTAAAATTTATCCTCAGATAACATACCATACTCGATGATCACCTTGATATCTGCCCATTTTTTTTCAAAACCTTCACGGTCATCCTTAAATAACTTATTGAGTTTATCGGCTACTTTTTTTGTTATATAACCTGAAATTTTCTTTACCGCACCATCTGATTGTAAGTAACTACGTGATACATTTAATGGAATATCAGGAGAATCTATCACACCTCTTAGCATTTGCAAAAAATCAGGTACAATTCCTTCTACATTATCCGTCACAAATACTTGATTTTGATAGAGTTGTATTCTATCTTTCTGAATATCAATGTTTTTCGTAATTCGCGGGAAATATAAAATACCCGTTAAATGAAAAGGGTGATCTACATTAAGATGAATATTAAACAAAGGCTCTTCAAATTGCATTGGATACAACTCACGATAGAAAGACTTATAATCATCATCCTTTAAATCATTTGGCTTTTTAGTCCATGCCGGATTGGGATTATTGACGATATTATCGACTGTATATTTTTCTTCTTTGGCATCATCACCCTCCCCTACTGTTTTAGTCTCTTCACGTGTACCGTGTTTGATAGCAATTGGCATAAAACGATTGTATTTTGTCAATAATTCGTTTATTCTATTTTCTTCTAAAAACTCCTTATCTTCCTTACTAATATGCAATATTACCTCTGTTCCTCTCTCCTTTTTATCAATTTTTTCAATCGTATATTGTGGACTTCCGTCACATTCCCATCTAACAGCTTTTGTCCCTTTTTTGTATGATTTAGTTAGAATTTCAACTTTATCAGCTACCATAAAAGAAGAATAAAACCCGAGTCCAAAATGACCAATGATACCACTATCCTCAATTTTATCTTTGTATTTTTCAACAAATTCCTCTGCACCTGAAAAAGCTATCTCATTGATATATTTTTTTATCTCCTCTTCTGTCATACCAATACCCTGATCGATAATATGAAGTGTTTTTTTCTTCTTGTCAATTTTTATTTCAATCATTGGTTCTCCATACTCACCTTTAGCTTCACCAATGCTAAATAAATGCTTTAGTTTAAGCGTTGCGTCGGTAGCATTTGAGACTAACTCACGTAAAAATATTTCGTGATCAGAGTATAAAAATTTCTTAATAATCGGAAAGATATTTTCCGTTGAAATGTTAATATTTCCTTTTGACATTATTTTAAATTTAAATTGTTTATTTATTGTAATTAAACGCTATTAGTCAAATAAAATACCAAACTTATATTGGTGACAAGTTGGCAGAGTTTCTATAAAATATGGGTTTGAGCTCTGAGATTTCCTATTATTACACACAATATACAAACAGAGCAGAAAATATTATTATACTTTTTGCGTTATCAGTTTTATTTATCAAACCCTTAAACAATTTATTATGAAACTATTTAAATTATCATTACTTACACTATTCTTGAGCGGATTAATTTTTCAATCATGTAATAAAGAGGAGGATGTAATAGCTCCTGAATTACCACCTACTGCTTCTTTTAGCATTGATTTCTCTGATTTTGAATCTGAAGGCAAAGAAGTAACTGTCTATGAAAACTGGGGGCATGCTGCTTTTAACGTAGCTGTATGGAACGCAATAATTACAGTTGGCTTAGCTGTGCCCGTAGCATCATTTGCTGAAGCTGTTAACAATCATGAACCTGTTTATCTTGAAGATCAAAAATGGTTATGGGAATATTCTTTTTCAGCCGGAAATCATAATTATACGGCAAAACTCTATGGAGAATTAGGTGATGGTGAAGTATATTGGGAAATGTACATCACAAAAGAGGATGTGTTTACTGACTTTCTTTGGTACTCAGGAACAAGCAAACTTGATAACAGTGAGGTAGATTGGATCTTATATGACACCCCTACAAACCCCACTGAAATACTGGCAATAGATTATAATAAAACCTCCGAGGATACCGGAAACATAAAATACACCAACATAGTGCCTGATGGACCAGAAAATGGTGGCTATATAAAATATGGAAATGATAGCACTACCAATCTTAACGCATATTATGATATTTACAATAAAGGTCAAGACAATTTAATTGAAATCGAATGGAGTCAGACAGCAAAAAACGGAAGAGTGAAAAATTTTATGTATTACGAAGATAATGATTGGCATTGCTGGGATGAATATTTAATAGATATTGATTGTGAATAACCTATTCTTTTAGGAAAGCCAAGTAGTCGTAATACTACTTAAAAAAATACTTTTCAGATTTCTGAAAGTATAATAAGCCACCTTTCACGGGTGGTTTTTTTATTATTCAAAGCATATTATTCAAAGCATACTATTTTTATTTATGTATATTTGACCGAAGATTTCTATAAATAATTCAAAATTAAAAATGTATAGCTCAAAAATTACAGGAATGGGATACTATGTCCCTGACAATATAGTAACCAATGATGATTTATCCAAGATGATGGATACCAGTGACGAATGGATTCAAGAACGCACAGGCATCAAAGAACGTCGTTGGATTAAAAAAGGAAGTGATGACACTTCAGCTACCATGGGTACAAAAGCCGCAAAAATTGCCATAGAACGGGCAGGATTGACAAAAGATGATATTGACTTTATCATTTTTGCTACATTGAGCCCTGATTACTATTTTCCGGGTGGTGGTGTGCAAGTACAGCATATGTTAGACATGCCAACGGTGGGTGCTTTAGATGTTAGAAACCAGTGTACCGGTTTTGTTTACTCGATGTCAGTTGCAGACCAGTTTATTAAGACAGGTATGTATAAAAATATTCTAGTTATTGGCTCTGAGTATCATTCAAATGCAATAGACAAAACCACACGAGGTAGAACAGTTGGTGTACTTTTCGGAGATGGTGCAGGTGCCGTTGTCATGTCACGTACAGAAGAAAAAAACAAAGGAGTATTATCAACACACTTACACTCTCAAGGAGAATATGCTGAAGAATTAGTTGTAAAATCGCCAAGTATCAGAAACTGGATACCAGAATTGATGGCTAATAAAGAAGATATTTCCTATTTCCCTTATATGAATGGTCAGGCTGTTTTTAAACATGCTGTGGTACGATTTTCAGAAGCAATTCAAGAAGGTCTGATAGCAAATAATTTAAAGCCTGAAGATATCGATATGTTTATTCCACATCAGGCAAATTTGCGTATTGCTCAATTTATCCAAAAAAAGCTACAGCTTGCTGATGATAACGTGTACAACAACATTCAAAAATACGGAAACACAACAGCCGCTTCAATTCCAATAGCCATGACAGAAGCCTGGGAACAAAGCAAAATAAAAGATGGCGACCTCGTTGTCTTAGCGGCCTTTGGTAGTGGGTTTACTTGGGGAAGTGTTGTGATGCGTTGGTAGAGGTAACAATGATTGAATGATTGAATGATTGAATGAATCAAATAATATGATAGTATATAATTCAGATCATCGGGCGGAGTTCAATGCGGTCATCGAGCGGAGTCGAGATGACCGAGTTAATAAGACAAAGATAAAATGATTACATGTCTGAAGTTTTAAGAATTACAATTCATTATAGTTTACATTTATTGTTTCCAGTTGTAGTAGCTTGGCTCTTTTATAAAAAATATTGGAAAAAAGCATCGTTAATCATGATTGCTACCATGCTGGTTGATTTAGACCATCTACTT
>JBDLIN010000178.1:0-8028 GCA_039714835.1 Bacteroidota bacterium
GATCTTCTTCATCCAAACAAATTTGCCACTGATTATATTTGGGATAAATTCAGCAATGCAAAACTATCAAATCAATGCCTAACAATAATGAAGGAAGTGGAGAAGCTCAATAAAGCTAGAGCGCATCGTATCCGCAATGTTAAATCAGAAAATAATCAAATGTTTATCAAAACAAATATTGAAAAGATTATATCTCTACAGAGAAAATATCCCCATTTAAATTTAAACGAGGATGAATCTTATTTTAGAGAGCAATTAATTTAGTTATACAGATTTAAATTTCTTCAGTTAATTCAACAAATCTTTTGTAAGGAATTGCGGTCAAACTCTCAGCTTGGAACGCACCATTCTGCATTCCGATCATAGATACTTTAGCAGCGACCTCTTCATTTGGAGCTTCGTATATATCAAGAAAATCATAAGCACCAAGCAACGCATAATGTGCAATGAATTTAACTTCTGGACATTTTTCTTTGACTTGCTCAAGCCATTGATGTCCAAGTTTTGGTCTTTCCTTGATTTGTCTTGATACATCTTGAGATAGCTTGGTCATTAAAATGTAAGTTTGCATAACATCCTCCTTTTAATTAAAATGATCTTATTGAGAGCAATCAGAATTAAATTTATAAGAACAACAAAAACCGTATCTATTAACTTTACACCATTCTAAAATAAAGTGACAAGTTTTTATCAAACAATAATTTTAGACAAAGAATTAATGCCTGTTAAATCTCGAACTTCGGGATGTATTTCAAGTATCTGTTTTGTTCTTAATTTGTGAGGTTCAGACTTAGAAGAGTATGAGAAATCTCTATTCTTATTAGACATCTTCACTCCGATAATTGACGAGGTGATGAATCATTTAATATAAGTTAATAACATGTAATCAATAAAGCAATGGAAATAAAAAATCACAAAAACGGACATTATGACTTATTATCGCCGTTTTTTGTTGACAAATTTGAAATATTTCTCTTAAGTTAGTATAAGCAGATTAGAAATTCTTTTTTACACATATATATTATCTAATCACAAAACATATGAGGATCATATGAAAAAAATCACACTACTCTTCACAATCATTTTCTTATCAATTTCATCAATAATTTTAGCTCAAGACAAGGTCAATGTAAATGCACAGATTAGACCAAGGCTAAATATTAATGATAATGATTTCAACAGCGATACAGGAACTGATACGTATACTGAATTGCGTACAAGACTAGGTGTTAAATTTATGCCTATGGAAGATCTAGTCGGATTTGTACAGATCCAGGATTCACGTGTTTTCGGTACCGAACCGAACACTTTAACAGATACTAAAAACCTTGATCTTCATCAAGGATATTTCGATATCAAAAAGATATTTAATTTACCTTTTAATTTTAAAGTTGGTAGAATGGAGCTTGCCTATGGTCCTCAAAGATTGATAGGATCAGTTGGCTGGCACAACGTTGGGCGAAGCTTTGATGGTGGTGTTTTACAACTAGCTACAAAGTTACTTGATATTGATTTTATTGGCGCTAGAACAGTTGAAACTGACACAACAAAACAAAATCTCTTTGGTGCTTATGGTAATTTAAAGCTTCTTAAAAATCATAAGTTACAGCCATTTGTTATCACTGAAACCGGGACAATAGAAAATCCTACTGAAAGATATACATTGGGATTATATCTCGCTGGTAAACTACTTGGCTTTTCATATGAGGTTGAAGGCGCTTACCAAATGGGAACTCAATCAGCAGGTGTTGATATAGCAGCAAATATGTTAGCACTGAATTTAAATTATACTTTAAACATTTCACTTAAACCAAGCATTGGTGCAGGTGTTGATTATCTAAGTGGTGATGATGGTAGTGACGCGACAAAGTATAAAGTATTCAACACACTTTATGCAACAAACCATAAGTACTATGGATTCATGGACTACTTCTTAAATATTCCTAAACATACATTTGGTCTAGGACTAATGGATATACATGGTAAAGCGTCAATGACTCCATTCAAAAAGTTTAAACTTGCTTTAGCATATCATATATTTAATGCCAACGCTGACTATACTCTTGCCAGTGGCAGTACTTCAACAAGCTTTGGTTCTGAGTTGGATTTAACTCTGACTTATGCATACAGCAAGTTGGTTAAGTTCGTTGGCGGATTTTCTTTCTTTACACCTGGAGATATTTTCAAAGAGAAGAAAGGTGAAGATTCATCAACAGCCGCTTATATAATGGCAGTAGTGAATTTATAAAAGAATTACTAAGGAGATATTTTTATGAAAAAGTTATCAGTGTTATTCAGTTTATTGTTTTTGTTAATAATGTGGATAAGCATCACTGCGCAAAACAGTGATTCAAAAATTGCAGGCAAATGCATGACCTGCCACAAAGAGAAAAGCCCAGGAATTTACAAGCAATGGCAAAAATCGAAACATGCACAGCATAATGTTACATGTTTAAGTTGTCATGCTGCTGAAAGTGGTGATAAAGATGCATTTGATCACGAAGGAGCATTAATTGCTACGCTAGTTACTCCAAAAGATTGTGGTAGTTGTCACGAAAAAGAAGCTAAGGAAACAAGCGAATCATACCACGCAACTGCAGGTCACATTCTACAATCAAAAGATGCATACTTAGCTTATGTTGGTGGTGGAACCCCAGTTGTAATGACTGGTTGTGAAAGTTGTCATGGCGGTGAAGTATTAATTGATAAAAATGCGCCGAACAAATTATCATCCAAAACTTGGCCAAATAGTGGTATAGGAAGAATAAATCCAGATGGCTCTCTTGGCTCATGTACCGCATGTCATACACGGCATGCATTTTCAAAGGCTCAAGCTCGTCAGCCTGAAGCATGTTCTAAATGTCACTTAGGTCCTGACCATCCACAAAAAGAAGTTTACGAAGAGAGTAAACATGGAAACTCTTATTATACTCACTCGGATGATATGAATATTAAATCTGATGCATGGATTGTTGGTGTTGATTATTACGAAGCGCCAACTTGTGCAACGTGTCATATGTCAGCCACACAAAAACAAAAAGTGACACATGATGTCGGCAATAGAATTGCTTGGACATTACGGCCGCCAGTCTCTAAGTACAAAGATAACTACAAACAGAAACGCAAAAACATGAAAGATGTTTGTCAAGCATGTCATATGGAACGTTTTGAGGATGGGCACTTTATACAATTTGATGCGACTGTGCGTTTGTATAATGAAAAATTTGCTAAACCAGCAACTGCAATCATGAAAATTGTAAACAGTAAAAAATTGAAACATAATAAAGCTGCTTTTGCAAATGATATTGACTGGATTTATTGGGAGCTTTGGCATCACGAAGGAAGACGTGCACGCCACGGTGCTGCAATGATGGGACCAGATTATACTTGGTGGCATGGAATTTATGATGTAATTCATAATTTCTATTTTGAATTTATTCCAGCGGCAAAAGAGTTTGATGATCCTGATGTTAATGCTACCTTGGACAAATTAATGAAAGATGATCCAATGCACCAGTGGTTCTTAACCAAAACAACAGCAGAACTAAAAGAAGCAATTAAAAATGGTGATATGGCAAAAGTATATTCTAAATTATTTGACGAAAAATAAGGACTAAGCAATGAAGAAGAAATATCTTAATTTCATTCGCGGCGTTTCAATAAATAAAACTGGAAAGACAGGGGTGGTGTTAGCTACATCATCCTTTGTCGCTATGATTTTCCTGGAGCTACTTAGAGTTACTGGAGTTTTGACTAACGCTTACATTGGCTTAATCACTTATCTTTTGCTTCCAACACTCTTTGTAATTGGACTTGTTCTAATTCCATTTGGATGGATGAAGTATAAAAAAGAGAGTGGCAAAACAACTAAAGAACTTCTTGAAAGGCAGTTTACAAAAGAGGAATTAGAGAAAAACAATATAGGTTCAACCCTTACAAGAACTGTTCTAATTTTTACAATGGCTAATGTTCTCTTCCTCTCTATTGCAAGTATGCGTATGCTTAGCTTTATGGATGAATCGGTGTTTTGCGGAACTGCCTGTCATTCCGTTATGGGTCCAGAGTGGGCTTCGTATCAGGTATCTCCGCATTCACGAGTTGTATGTGTTAGTTGTCACGTGGGGGAAGGAGTTGGAGCATTAATTGATTCAAAACTTAATGGTACTTGGCAGATGATTTCAGTTACTTTCGATTTGCTCGAAAGACCAATTCCAACACCTGTTCGTCAATTGCGCCCTGCACGAGAGACTTGCGAGAAATGTCATTGGCCCGAAAAATTCTATGGCTCAAAAATCAAATCAATTGTTCATTATGATAGTGATGAAGCATCAACACCAAAATATTCAACTCTTGTTTTAAAAGTAGATTCGGGCGAAGAAGTTGGTAAGTCTGGAATTCATTGGCATATCGATAAATCCAACAAAGTTCGTTATGCTTCTATTGAGGATGAACGAGAAGAAATGCTTTGGGTTGAATTGAAGCAGGACGATGGATCGTTCAAACGATTCACCAACAGAAAGCACACTGATATTGAATATGACTTTGATGATGAACGGACGATGGATTGTGTTGATTGCCACAACAGAGCAACTCACATTTATGAAAATCCAAAAGATGCTGTTGATAAGCGAATCAGAAAAGGATTGATTGATCACTCACTTCCATTTATAAAGCGTGAAGCTTATGGAGCTATTATAAGTAGTTTTACTACTGCTGATGTGGCTAATCGGATTATTCAAAATCATATCACAAGTTTTTATCGTGATAACTATCCAAATTTGCTTGGCACAAAAGGGGCAAGTATTGATAAGACTATTGCTACATTACAAAATGTCTATAATACAAATGTCCATTACGGAATGAATGTTGATTGGGGTGTTTATCCAAACTTCTTAGGTCATCAAAATGGAAGTGGTTGTTTTCGCTGTCATAATAATGATTTAATTGATGAGTCTGGAACTCCAATTAAGAATGACTGCACAATGTGTCACTCAATATTAGCGAATGATTCCCCGCAACCATTCACTTATCTAAAAGATGCAACAAACGAAAACCGTGATTCAGTTATGCACGAATATTTGAAAGATGAATTCTTAGAATATTCAATCAAATAACTTAAATTAGCCCGGAATTAACCGGGCTTTTTTATTATTCTCTGTTGTATTCGGTTTTCTTGTTTATTATTATACTTCATTAATAATAAAGAAATGAGATCATGAAATATTTCAACCAAGACTTTATAGATTTTTTCAGAGAACTAAATAAAAATAATAACAGAGATTGGTTCAACGCGAACAAACAAAGGTATATCGAATCTGTAAAAGATCCATTCTATCATTTCATTGAAGAGTTAATTCATCTTATTCATGATGATGATAAGTCGATTAACATCACTCCAAAGGAAGCGATTTTTAGAATATATAGAGATGTGAGATTCAGTAAAGATAAGCTACCATACAAAACAACCGCTTCGGCTATTATCTCACCAGGTGGCAGAAAGGACTTTACTACTCCAGGAACGTACATTGAAATGGATTTCAATGGAATTAGATTTTATGGGGGCGCATACTTCCTTGAAAAAACTCAATTGCAAAGTTTGAGAGAATATATTGCTGAAAATTTAAATCAATTTCAGAAACTGTTAAAAGAGAATAACTTTAAAAATAAATTTGGCGGATTACTTGGAGAGCTGAATAAACGAATACCAAAAGAATTTAAAGAAGTTGCTGAAAAGGAACCGCTAATTGCAAATAAACAGTTTTATTTTGTAGCTGAATTGGATTCAAAGAAAATCACATCAAACACTTTAATGACTACAATTATGAAACTTTACGAGATTGGTAAACCGGTGAATCAGTTTCTAATAGAAGGAGTTAAAGATAGAGGTTAGATTCTTGATGCTGGATACTAGATTGAGTACCCAGAATCCAGTGACCAGTATCCAGAATTCAATCCAAACTCAAAAAATGCCCTTGATTGACCAACTCACTCTCTTTTTCGTGTAGGAAATTTTTAATTGCTTCAGCTGATACTATTTTACCAATACCATATCTTATATTATCAAATTTTTCAATTGTCATTTCACCGTTATACATAGTTCCAGGAAGAAAATCTAATTCTCCAGTATGATTATATGGCGACAGAACATATTTCTTTTCTGCTGGGACGGATGAAACTATTCCGACAAGCTCAAAATTTGCAGCATCTCCTCTTAAAGCAAGAACAATTCCACCACTTGAACCGCGGTTTATAAAAGCATCTACATAAAAAATATCTGGATTGTCTGTGTTTGGTAAGCTAATAATACCACGAGTTACCATTTTATTGTGCATAGGATATCCAAACACATAAACAAAATCACCCCAGTTTAGTTCATCGGTATTTCCAAGTTTGAATTGAAATTTTGGAAATCTAATTGAATTAATTTCTCTAAATGTGTTGCCAACAATTGCAATATCCAATTTATCGTCTGAAGCTATTAATTTTAATCTACCGCCTTCAGGCAGATTGGAATAAAGATTCTGGCGCTTTTTGATCATAACACTTTCAACATAATCTGAAACTTTCCCATTTTCATTGTAATAGTAAGTAATAATTGTATCTGGGTAACTTACAATGTGTGCAGCTGTTAGTAGTGAAACAGTGCTGCCATTTATTCCAATAATAGTTCCGGTTCCCGAGGAGGTTTTATTTATCGTACTCATCATTACGGCGTTTTCAGGTCCATCTACTTGTATATCCTTTCTCGTAACCGTACTATCTAAAAACAAATAATTACTATAAAACGTGAGGTTATTAATTAATACTAGAGATCTGCTTATTAATTCAAGTTCATCTGAAGTCTCTCTATTAGGAAATATACTGGTATAGCCGTCATCGATTACGATAGTTTCAGTCGTTTTTTTAGAAGAAGAACAGGAAAACAATATAAAAACTAAAATGAAAGGTATTGGCAATATAAATTTTTTCATAATTTTCCTTTAGAAATAAACGCTTTTGCAGAGCAATGTTTATTCTTAATTTACAAATATTAAATAAGAAAAAATTGTAATTATGATAACTAAATCATTAGACGCACAAAGTATACGAATAGTTGTAACTGACTCCGGTTTAGGTGGAATATCTGTATTAGCAGAATTGGAAAGAAAATTAAAAGAGACTAAGATTTACAAAAATGTTGAGTTGCTCTTTTTTAATGCACTCTACTCAAAGAGTCTTGGATATAATTCAATGAAAAACATTGATGAAAAAGCAGCAGTTTTTAATAATGCACTTTTCTCAATACAGAAAAATTATGATCCAGAGATAATTTTAATTGCCTGTAATACACTATCCGTTATTTATCATATGACCCCATATTCAGAAAAGACGAAGATAAAAGTTGAAGGTATTGTAAAAAATGGTATTGAATTATTTCTAGAAAATCTAAAGCATGAAAAAGAAAATATAATAATATTATTTGGGACACCGACAACAATTGAATCGCAGCAACACAAACGATTATTAATTGAAGAGGGAATTGATGAAAATAGAATTGTAGATCAATCTTGCCCAATGTTGGAATCTGAAATTCAGGACGATCCATCCTCAAATCAAACAAAAGAGCTTATTCAAAAATATGTTGATGAGGCAAGTGAGATAATCACTTCATATACTTCAAAGGTTTATGCTGGACTTTGCTGCACTCATTATGGTTATAGTACTGATGTTTTCTACAATACGATGAAAAACAAATTTGGAGATAATGTTAGTATACTTAATCCAAATGATAAAATGGTTGAAGAGTTGATCAAAGAAAGAAATGTTAGTTACAGAGAATCAAAGATAAGTGTTAAGATTGTCTCGCAAGTTGAGATATATGAGCATGAGAAACAAGCACTTTCTAATGTATTACGAGATTCTGCTCCACTGACAGTTAAAGCAATAAAGAATTACGAACAAATACCAAACTTGTTTGGGAAATGAATTTAACTTTGACTGTCAACAGCTTGTTCCGATTCTTTTTATCAGAAACCACTCGTTGACAGT
>JBDLIN010000179.1:0-7961 GCA_039714835.1 Bacteroidota bacterium
ACAAAGCATTTGCAGCAACTTGAAAAACCAGTAAACTGGTTCTTCAAATAATGTATTATATTATTAACCAACGACTTAAGTCGTTGGTTAGCGAAAAACAAAAACAATAATTAACCGTTTTAACGGTTTTACAAAATTGTTCCTCTTCAAGATTCATCAAATATAAAAACAAATCATATTATAATTACTCAAATTATTTTTTGGTAAATAAAATGTTGGGAATTATATTGATGTTTATAAAATTGGTATATCATTAAAACTTAAAATTACAAACAATGTCAGAACAAATCACAAAAATTGTAGAACTAATTGAAGACTTCTTAGGGATTCATGCACAATTACAAGAGCAGATTTTTGAATCAATATTAGTAATTCTATCTCTCTGGATCATCAGAGTCATTGTAATAAAATTTGTTATTGAAAGAATAGAAGACTATAAGGATAGATATTTTTGGACTAAAAGTCTTCGTACATCAACACTTATCCTAGGTATTTTAATACTTTCAAGAGTTTGGTTTGGGATATTTGAATCGATTGGTACTTTCCTTGGCCTTTTATCAGCTGGTGTAGCAATAGCATTAAAGGATCTATTAGTTAACATAAGTGGTTGGTTTTTTCTGGTCACTCGTAAACCATTTACAATTGGAGATAGAGTACAGGTTGGAGATGAAGTAACTGGTGATGTAATTGACATTCGCTTATTCCAATTCTCTGTAATGGAGATAGGGAATTGGGTAGATTCCGATCAAAGTACCGGTAGGATTGTTCATATCCCTAATGGCTTAGTATTTACTAAATGGCAGGCGAATTTTACTGCTGGTTTTGAATACATATGGAATGAAATTCCTGTTCTGATCACTTTTGAAAGTGATTGGAAAAAAGCAAAAGAAATACTTACGGAAGTATTAGATAAACATGCAGTTAACTTAAGTAAAGAGACTCAGCGCCAAATTCGTGAAGCTTCTAAAAAATTCATGATCATCTATAGAACCTTAACTCCAATTGTTTATACTTCAGTAAAAGATAGTGGTGTGATGCTAACTATGAGGTATTTGTGTCATGTAAAACAGAGAAGAGGCACAGAGCAGACAATTTGGGAAGCTGTGCTGGAAAGATTTGCTGAACATAGTAATATAGACTTTGCATATCCAACTACAAGATTCTATAATAATAAAATGGAAGGAAAGGAAATCCATTCCGAACAATAAAAATTGGATTTTTATGGAAATGAAGAATAAACCAGTGAACTGGTTTCTAATTGTGGTGATTATCCCATTAACCAACGACTTAAGTCGTTGGTTAATAATAACCCAAGAACTTTAACAACCGTTTCAACGGTTTTATGAGCCTTGAACATTATAAGCCTTTAAAAACTCATTATATTCTTCAGTAAATGATTTTTTTCTATGATGCTTTTCTTGATTCAAAATATATTTTGTAACTTTATCTAAGTTTGATTCAGAAACTGAAAAAGCTGCATAACCTGTAGCCCAATTAAATTTGAATTCCATATTATTATTTATCCAAGAAGATAATTCTCCTTTTAACAGTCGAGCAACATCTTCAATAGTCATGTTTGTTGGTAAATCAATTAATGCATGAACATGATCAGAATTCACATAATTAAGTGTCATATATATTCCTTTCTCCTTCGAGTTTGAAGAAAGGTGATTTGAAGTTTTTTTGCGAAACTCTTTAACAGAAAGTGATTTTTTGCGATCCTTAGTTCCCCATATTAGATGAATCCAAATTCTAGTAAATGAACGAACTGACATTTTTACCCTCAAATGTTGTGTAGTGGGAAGCAATTTATTGAATTCAGAGAGTTTGTGCAATCGAAATGTGAAATAAACCGGTGAACCGGTTACAGATATTTTGATTTTATTTATCTCCAATGGCTGAAAACCATTGGTTAATTAAATACTTTTTATTGGTACTCAATCTCTTTTATTATAAAAGCGTAATCTCATTAACCAACAACTTGAGTCGTTGGGAAACAAGTTTATATCTATTTCAGTCTAAGCAGTTTATCAACCCAAACAACTTCGCAAGCTCCATTGCCGGTATCATTTCTTGAAAGGGAACTTTTCCATTTCCAGCCGTCATCAGCCTTTACTGCAACAAGGTAACCCTCAATTAAAATAATTTCACCTACAAGTAGATCATCTAACTCATCTTCAACCTTCTCACTTGCCGGGATGATGTGCATGTTAGCTGAAGAATTTTCAATCTCTTTACGAGGTATAGGATATTTATCGGTCTGCCAGAAAAACCATCTCATTCTTTGACTGATATCAAAGTAGTCAACTACATCTTGGTCTGACATTCGTCCCCAACCAAGAGCAAGATCGTATGGTGCAATATCTGATTCCCGGTCAAATCGATATTTCTCTTTACCCAGAACCTTTGCCTGCAAATCAAACTTGGCGAGTGCCGTAAAGTGGTAATCATCTTTGTCCCAGGTCTTAGTCTCTGCGACATTACTTTGTTTAGGTTTGTCAGGAGCAAGCACACCAGGTGGCTGCTTTATATCGCCGCAAGAAAAGAATAAAAGTAAGCTCAGTATTACAAGGAAATATCTCATGATGCTAATATAGTTAGAAATGCTTTGCAAATAAACTGGTGATATAAAGAAAGGCTGAGGCTGTGATATAAAACACAGATCGGGAACAAATAAAAGTCTTCTCAGTTAAACATGATAAGTATTTTAGTTGAATAAAACATTATTAACAGATTTTAATATAAAGAAGTATATAGAAATAATTTTTGAAAGAAGGTCTTTATAATACTATAAACAATATAGGAGTCAACTAAAATGAGAAAAGTACTATTAACTCTAATACCCTTAATACTAATAAGTTTAATGGTATTACCAACTAAGACACTAACACAGGTAAAAGAAAGTGGCGAAAGTGAATTAACAATTCCATGGGATGAATTTAAGAAACTAATTAATCTTGATGATGATGAGATAATAATTTCGCTAGATACATTTGAGAAACTGCTTGCACAAACTGGTGTATCAACTACTCCTTCTCACAAACTTAAAAACGGAAATGTTGTATTAAAGCGTCAAGAATTTAAAAATTTAGTTAACCGAATGAAACCTCCAGATGGATCAGATGTTAAGCCTCCTTTTGATTATTTAATTACAAAAGCTGTGTATCAAGGGAAAATGCTAAACAGCAACACTGCATTCACAAGCACATTTGATGTACACGTATTAAAGAAAGATGCATATTTAAAAATTCCTGTTCTTTATCAAAATATTGCTATTTCAGATATTAAGGTGAATGGTAAACCTGCTCTGGTAGTTGGTGAAAATGGTTATCATAATATTGTACTCTCGAAAGCTGGTGAATATAAAGTGACAGCGACTTTTTCAATAAAGTCCTCACTTGATAAAGGTCCACATAAAATTGATTTCTCAATTTTAAAAACTCCGATTACACTTCTAACGCTTGATATTCCTTTAAAAAACATTGATGTTGAAATACCGCAATCTCAGCAAGTACAATCAATTAGCAAAGGTTCTTCTACAGTTGTTTCAGCAGTAGTTGCTCAAGGAAACTATGTGAGTGTTCGGTGGAGAAAAAAAATCGAAGCTGCAGAAAAAATACCTCCAAAATTATACAGTGAAATTTATCATTTAGTCTCCATTGAAGATGATGTGCTAAAAATAAATTCCGACATAAATTACAATATACTTCATAGTGAAATTGATGCTGTTCAAATTCTCCTACCAGAAAACATTAATGTTCTGAATGTCTATGGTGAAAGTGTAGGTGAATGGAGTGAAATAACTAAAGATGATCAGCGACTTATACTTATCCCATTTACATATGGGAAAAAGGGGAATGTAACAGTTCATGTAACAGCAGAAACACCTCTTACAGAAACTGGTGTGGCCAATTTATTCTCTGGATTTCGAACTTTAGAAACAGTTAGAGAAACCGGACTGATTGGAGTAGAGTTGAATACTAGTGCAGAAGTTATAGTTACTGAAAGTAACGGACTAGAAAAAATTGCGATACAAAAATTACCTGCACAGTTAATAAATAAATCCAATAAACCTTTGATTATGGGATTTAAATATCTGAAACATCCTTATAGTTTGGCAATGGATGTAAAAAAACATGAGAAAATAGGTGTGCCGGTTGCAACCATCAACTCAGCAAATGCAGTAACTCTTTTTACAGAAGATGGTAAAATTGTTACTCAGCTATTATACCAAGTGCGAAACAGTGCAAAACAATTCTTAGAAATTCAGCTTCCGGAAGATGCTGACGTTTGGTCAGTTTTTGTCGATAACAAACCGGTTGAATCATCTATAAACAACAGCGGTAAACTCTTAGTCCCATTGATACGATCAAAGCAACAAAACAATCGTTTAAATACTTTTCCCGTTAAAGTTGTGTACAACATAGTTAACGATGGATTTTCAATGTTTGGAACACAAGAATCTATACTACCAGCAGTTGATCTTTTAATCAGTCAAATGCTCTGGTCAGTTTATCTTCCAAATGAGTATTCTTACAACTACTTCCAGAGTACATTGGAAAAAGAAGAGATGATACGGGGATTGAATATTTTTGCAGGCAGACAAAGAGAATATGAAATTCCGGCAAAACCATTGTTGGGTGAGGGAAATGTGAAAGATGAACTGAAAAGACAGCTTAGAAAGAAAGATTACTCCAGCAAATTCAAAAGTAATCTAGTTCAAGAAGAAGCATTGCTTGATCAAGTTGTAGCTGAAATGGATTTTAGTCAACGTATGAATGACAAAGAAAGTAATGAGTTTAAACCGGGTGTTTATGGCGGTACATCTACTGGAGTATTACCAATCCAAATTGAAGTGCCATTAAACGGACAACTTTACAGATTTGCTAAATCGTTAATAAAGCCTGATGATACTTTGAGTTTTAGTGTGATCTATTCAGAATTATGGATGAACAATTTACTGAAATGGATTATTGTCCTTTTGATAGCTCTAATGATTTATTTGAATAGAAAACGTTTCTCAAAACCGTTTATATGGTTAAAAGGTAAATGGGATAACAGTGTTAAAATAATTAAGCAAAATGAAGAAAATATTGTAAAATATTCACAGTCAAAAGTTACATTATTTGTTCTTTTTGCATTAATGATAATTTTCTTGTCAGTCTCTGAATTTCTAGCATTGATCTTTTTCTTCCTTTTTGTAGGAAGTTTAATTTACCAGATTTCAATTTATCTCAAGAAAAGGAAAGAAGAAAGGGTAGTCATGGATGATAAATTGAGTAATATGGATAATATTGATTTCCATATAAATAATGAAGAATGATTTTTAGCGCATCATTTTTAACAAATAAGCCACTTTTCTAGGTGGCTTTTTTGTTTTATCAAATATTAGATATTTATACCAAAAACAACTAAGTCTGTAACTATTTCAACAAGTGGGGCGTCTAAACCATCAACAAATCCTAAGGAAAAGTAAAAATGAATTTGAAAAGCATTCCAATGAAAAAGATAATTGTATTTATTGCAATAATTGCAGTTGGATTTTTGGGTATGATATATTTGACATCTACCGAAAAAACCAGCAATAAAAGAAGTGAAACAAAAGAAGTCAGAAAAGTAGAAACAAAACGTATAATGTATAATGATTTTATTCTGAGTGTAAAAGGTAACGGAGTAATAAAATCAAAACAGAGTTTAGATATTGTTTCTGAAGCAACTGGAAAGATTGTTTTTGCGAAAAACAATGCGAAAAATGGAACTTATTTAGGTAAAGGAGAAGTGATTCTTAAAATTGATTCTCGTGAAATCAAGAATGATCTTTTTTCTTTCAGATCTGATTTTATGAACAGTGTTGCTTCAATGCTGCCTGAACTTAAAAACGAAAGTACTGAACTTTATAATAAATGGTATTCTTATTTCAACACTTTGGATATCAATAAAAAAACTCCAGAATTACCTCAAACTACAGATACAAGAGAAAAGATAAAGGTAAGCTCAAGAAATGTTTTCAGTAAATACTTCAGAGTTAAGAACCAAGAGATACTTCTATCAAAATATAATATCACTGCTCCATTTGATGGTTATTTAAGTAATTCTGAATTAATTGAAAATAGTTACATAACTCGTGGACAAAATCTATTCACATTAATTGATGCAAAGAATCTTGAAATAGCAATTCCTCTCTTGGTAGACGAAGTGAATTTAATAAATTTTAATAATCCACCAGTAGTTAAAATATTTTCACAAAAGGATAAGAGCTATTATATCAAAGGAAAAATCTATAGAAAGGATATTAACTTAGAAAGAACTACTCAAACCATTAATGTTTATGTCACGTTTGTAAATAAAAAGTTGTCATCGGATTTTCTTCCGGGGAATTATGTTAAGGCTGAGATTTTTGGTAAGAAACTTAGTGATGTAGCAGCTATCCCAAGACATTTGATTGACAATGATAGTAATGTGTTTATTATTGAAAAAGGAGAATTAGCGAGAGAAAAAGTCAATGTTCTTACTTATCAGCAGGATATTGCCATCGTTTCTCAATCAATACCAGAAGATAGCAAACTTGTATCAACGATACTTCAGAAACCTCTTGTTGGTATGAAGATAGAATCGATCAATGATCCTGAACCACTTAAGGAAGAAGTTGCTGCAACTGATTCAAATACCCAATCCATTCAAACAACTAATTAGACTGTTAGGAAATTAAAATGTTTAATTCATTTATAAATTATTTTATCAGGCATTCTGCAATAACAAATTGGATAATGCTTGTGATATGCATTGGCGGTATTTTCGCACTCTTTAATTTAAATAAAAGATTAGACCCGAAACTTGAGATTGAGAATATTGAAATTGACGTTCCTTATCCTGGTGCGTCATCAATTGAGGTAGAAGAAGGGATAGTTACCAAAATAGAAGAAAATTTACGCGGTTTAGAAGGAATTGATAAGATCGTTTCTACGTCTCAAGATAATTGGGGATATGTCTCAGTGAGAATGAATCCAGATTATGATATTGATAAAGTGATGCAGAATATAAAGAATTCAGTTAACTCCATAAACTCTTATCCAACTGATGCAGAAAAACCGATAGTTTATCAATCTACGATGTGGAATCGGGCGATAATGCTTAGTATCAATGGTCCCGATGATCTTTTTACACTTAAAAGAATTGTTGAGGAATTCAGAGATGAATTGTTAAGAACAGGTAAAATCTCTAATATCAGAACGTGGGGACTTCCGGTACGAGAAATTTCAATTGAAGTTTCACCTGATGACTTGATTAGATATAAATTAACAGTTAATGAAATTGCTCAGGCAATCAGAAATTCCAATCTAAATATTTCGTCTGGCTCAGTGCTCACTGATCAAGAACTTATACTAATAAGATCATATAACAAAAAATATCAAGCAAAAGATCTTGAGGGAATTGAAGTTGTTTCATCAATCAATGGTGAAAAAATATTACTGTCGGACATTTGTACAATTGTTGAACAGTGGCCGGAGAATAGGTTCTTCTCAGAATATAATGGAAGACGTTCTGTTGGTTTTAATGTGATGTACAATAATGTGGAAGATGTGATAGAAATTGACGAAATCACATTAAAGATGATAGAGAAATATGAACAAAAATATGCCGGACTTGTAAATTTCAATATTTTCATTAGAGAAACTGATGAACTACAAGAAAGGATTGATCTATTATCTCAAAACGGAATAATTGGCTTAGTTATGGTTTTGGTTGTCCTAGGTATATTTCTCAATTCAAGACTTTCATTCTGGGTGGCACTTGGTATTCCAATTTCATTACTAGGTATGTTCTTTATGCTCTGGTTAACAGACATCAGCATAAATCAATTCAGTCTTTTTGGAATGATTATGGTTATCGGAATTCTAGTTGATGATGGAATTATTATCGGTGAAAGTATCTATTCACATTGGGAGAAGGAAGGGAAGACA
>JBDLIN010000180.1:0-7944 GCA_039714835.1 Bacteroidota bacterium
ATGTTATTGTAGTCAAGTCCATGACCGGCATTAACACCAAGTCCTAATTTCTTAGCATGCTGTGCCGCTAGTTTTATCCGATCCAACTCTTCAAACATATCGTCTTCAGTTTCAGCGTTAGCATAGTTACCCGTATGAATTTCTATCAAGTCAGCTTCAATACCAGCAGCAGCATCAATTTGTTCAATATCCGGCTCAACAAATAGAGAAACCAAAATATCAGCTTCATGTAACCTTTCAATTGCAGATTTTAACTGTTTAATATTATCAACAACATTCAATCCCCCTTCTGTGGTAAGCTCCTGACGTTTTTCCGGTACTAGTGTTGCAAGTTCCGGTTGAACATCACATGCGATCTCAATTATTTCATCAACAGCCGCCATTTCAAGATCGAGTTTTGTTGTAATCATTTCTCTAAGCAATCGAACGTCACGTTCATTTACATGCCTGCGGTCCTCACGTAAATGGACAACAATTCCATCCACTCCGTACTGCTCGGCAATTAACGCATATGTTACAGGATCGGGCTGTTGTTCTCCTCTTGCATTTCGCAATGTGCCGACATGATCAACGTTTAATGTAAATTTCATTTTTTCTCCTTTTAGCACAATTTAATACTTCTAATTTAACAATATGATTAGATTAAATAAAGAAGCCCAACTTTTTTAAAAAGTTGGGCTTCTAAAAAATGATTATAATATCCTAAGTATTTCTAACAAAAACTATAGAATTTTTATAGATGCAAGGGCTGAGTTAATAACTTCCTTCTCTTTTTCGTAGTCTTCTTTCTTGAGAGAAAAATCAAATTGTATGATTTTATTTTGTTTATTCATTAAGATATTTTTAAAGGAAATCAGGTTGGCTTTTTCAATTATCAGTTGAGTAATTACTAATGTGTTTGTATGAATTTTTTCTCTACTAAAATTCTTATTAGCATTAAATTTTTGATAGAGCTCAATATAATTATCAATAGTGAGTTTCATATCCGAAGATTTTTCACTCTTCGTTATACTTCCAACTCTTAAAAGGCTGGAGATATCAGAATTAAAATAAAATGCATTCGGCTTATATACAATAAAGTTTCCATCAAAATTATCACTATCTAACCTTGCTACTAAACGGTCAGAAAGTTCTGCAGACATTAATTCCCACTTCAAAGGAACTTGATATGAAATTCCAAGATCTTCATTTATAATGATATCACTTAAAAGCTTAATGCTAGGTTGCACATCTTTTGTATCACTCTCTTCATCAGAGTCTTTACTGTTACAAGCAAATAGTGACAAAAATAATAATGATAGTAATAAAATTGAAATAATTTTTCGAGTAATCATAAAGTAACTATTTTTGTTTTATTTAAAGCTATTCAAATGAAGAGAGAAATTCAAAAAAGTTTTATTAATCTTGGTTTTAGAACCTTTGAAATATTTAACTTATCATTCCCGTCCCGCTCTGCGGGATTATCGGGAATCTGATTTTATTAAAGATTCCGGCCTGTCCGCCGTATCCCGATTGTATCGGGAGAAGGCGAGCTAAAAAATTGCCGGAATGACAGATAACGAATAAATAATTTTTCTGAAATCACTATTAAAATTATCCAGGATTAAGACTTAACTGTTTGTCTGAACAATTTATAGTTAATACTATCACTTAAGGCTTGCAGTGATGCCTGAATAATATTTTCTGAAACACCAACTGTCGACCATTCATTCTGATGATCTCCTGATTCAATAAGTACTCGTACTTTAGCTCCTGTTCCGTCACCTTCACCAAGCACACGTACTTTGTAATCAAGCAAATGAATTTCATCAAGTTCTGGATAGAATCTGATAAGAGCTTTTCTTAATGCTTTATCAAGTGCGTTTACAGGTCCGTGACCATCGGCAGCAGTATGCTCAGTTTCACCATTAACTTCAACTTTCATTACTGCTTCAGAATATTCATCTCCCTTATCATTGAACATAACATTTACTTTAGCATAAGTTATATTAAAAAAGGAAGTTTTCTCATTGAGTTCAGCCCTTAAAAGCAATTCAAAGGAAGCTTCTGCACCATCAAATTGGAATCCTTTATATTCCAATCCTTTTAAGAATTGAACAAACTTTTTATTGAACTCTTTATCATCCGGAAGAGTAATTCCCAATTTCTCGGCTTTATATCTAATATTACTTTGACCGGAAAGATCGGATACGATCACACGCTGAACATTCCCAACATTACCGGGTTCAATATGTTCATACATTCTGCTATCTTTTAAAACTGAGCTAACATGTATTCCCCCCTTATGTGCAAACGCAGATTTGCCAACAAACGGCGATCGTGTATTAGGAGTAATATTGATCATCTCATAAACAAAATTAGAAATAGATGTGAGATTTTTTAAGTTTAATTCAGTTTTTGTTTTCCAACCCATTTTAAGATAAAGGTTTGGAATAATAGTACAAAGATTAGCATTACCGCAACGCTCGCCAACACCATTTATTGTTCCCTGAACATGAACGGCACCTGCCTCAACACAAGCAATAGAATTTGCTTCTGCCATTCCACCATCATTATGAGCGTGTATTCCAATAGGAGCTTTTACGTTCTTTAACGTATCTACTGTAATGTCATATACTTCATGAGGTAGTGATCCTCCATTAGTATCACATAAAACAACAGTATCAGCACCACCTTTTACTGCAGCTTTACACATATCAAGAGCAAATTTTGGATCATCTTTATAGCCATCAAAATAATGCTCAGCATCGAATATTACTCTTCGGCCTTTATCTACAAGGTATTTAACTGATTTATAAATCAGCTCCTCATTTTGTTCATCCGTAAGACCTAATGTTTTCTCAGAATGAAAACGCCAAGTTTTACCAAATATTGTGATAACCGGTGCATTCGATTCTGCTAACTTTTGTAAATTATTGTCACTCTCAATTTTATCTGGAAATCTTGCAGTTGAACCAAATGCACAGACTTTAACATTTTTTAGATCTAGTTCTTGTACCTTTTGAAAATACTCCTCATCTTTGGGATTACTACCAGGCCAACCGCCTTCAATAATATCAATTCCAAATTCATCTAATCGTTTTGTTATTGCTAATTTATCATGAATTGAGATATTAACTCCTTCACCTTGAGTTCCGTCACGTAAAGTAGTATCAAATAATTCAATAACTTTATTACTATCCATTTTATTCCCTAAAATTTTAGATCATTCCAGATTTTCTTGCATATTCAAATAAACCTCCGGCAGAAACTATCGGTAATACACTGCCTAAAGGTTTTAGATCATATGATTCAGATGTTGACAAATTTGTGATCTTGTTTTCATCAAGATTTATTTCAACTTCATCTCCGGTTTTAATAATATCATTAAGTTTCTGAGTTCCTTCATAAGGAACAACAAATCCACCGTCTACCGAATTCCGATAAAAAATCCTTGCATAAGATTCAGCAACAATCACTTTGCAGCCAGCTTTCATTAACGCATAAGGAGCATGCTCCCTCGAAGATCCACATCCAAAATTAGAACCTCCTATTATAATACTGTATTCTGAATCAAAATCACCATCTTTAACAAAAGGAATTCCTCCTTCTGGTAATCCCGACTCATCATTTGGAACACTTGATAAAGCAAATTTTCCATACATTTTAGCTTCGTTTTCATCATCCATACTATAAACAAGGTGTTCCGCTGGTATTATTTGGTCTGTATCAACGTTGTCACCCAAAACAAATGCTTTTCCAGTTATTGTATTTTCCATTATACTCTCATTAAAAATTAAATAAAATTCCGCGGATCAGTGATCACACCTGTTATTGCAGATGAAGCCACAGTTAGCGGAGAAGCTAAATAAACCTCTGATTTCTTGCTCCCCATTCTGCCAGGAAAATTTCTATTAGTTGTAGAAATTGTGACATCTTTATCAACTGCTCTTCCAATTGTATCATCTGGTCCACCAAGACAAGCAGCACAGGAAGACTGTGCAATTACAGCACCAGCACTCTCAAAAATTTCCTTTAAAGATCGTCCATTATGAGTTTCAACTTCTAATTGAGCTGCAACTTCTGTACTTGCTGGGACTATAAAGGTAGTCACTTTAACTTCTTGTTTATCAAGGATTTGCGCTGCGAACTTAAAGTCACTTATTTTGCCTCCGGTACATGATCCGATATATGCTTTTGTGATTGTTGTACCTTCAACATTCCTGACTGTATCTCTATTATCAGGACTATGAGGTTTAGCAACCACAGGTTCCAAATCCTCTGCATTATACTCATATTTACTATGATACTCAGCATCTGGATCACTATTAAAAATTTGATATTCCTTACTACTTCTCTCTTTTACATACTGCTCCGTAACTTCATCTACGGCAATTATTCCATTCATTCCACCAGCTTCAATTGCCATATTTGTTAATGTCATTCTTTCATTCATTGAAAGATCAAATACAGCTTCACCATCAAATTCCATTGCTCGATAAGTAGCTCCGTCAGTTGTGATATCTCCTAGTATATGAAGAATAAGATCTTTAGCAGTCAAATAGTTAGGAAGTTTTCCATTAAAAGTAAACTTCATTGATTCTGGCACCTTTTCCCAAATTTTTCCAGTACCAAGAATGAAGGCTGCATCAGTATTACCAACACCAGTAGAAAACATTCCAAATGCACCTGATGTACAAGTATGCGAATCAGTTCCTATTAGTACTGTTCCCGGAATGTTATATCCTTCTTCAGCAAGCGCTAAATGGCAAACACCTTTATAGCGTTCAGTTCCGACATCATAATAGTTATCAACTTTATACTCATTAGCAAATTCTCTTAATATATCAACGTTTCTGTTAGCATGTTTGTTTGCTGTAAATATGTAATGATCAGGAAAAATCACTAATTTATCTTTATTCCATATCTTAGCTTCTTCCCCAAATTCTTTTTTCCATATTCCAATTGTTGGTGGTCCGCAAACGTCATGAGTCATTAATACATCAACGTTCAGCCAAACATTTTCTCCGGGTTTTACTGATTCTCTACCAGCAGAGTTTGCTAAAATTTTTTCTGTTATAGTCATTCCCATCTGTTTTCTCCTAAATCGCTTTTACATCTTTATTATTATTTCTTTCAATGTATTGTTCTTTCAGGTTGAGAGCTTGCAAATATGCTTTGGCACTTGCTTCTATTATATCAGTTGAAACACCTTTCCCGGAAAATGTTTTATTATCTTTTCTAAGTCTTACTACAACTTCCCCTTGTGCTTGTCTCCCGGAAGTTACTGATCTTACTCTGTAGGATTCCACTTTCGGTTTTTTATTTATAGCTCTATCTATTGCATTGAACAGTGCATCAACAGGACCATCACCAGTAGCAGAATCTTCATAAAGTTCCCCTCTCGATTTAATTCGAACGGTTGCAGTTGGGATTGAAGTAGAACCAGCATTTATGTGCATATAATCTAACTCGAAGAGAGAATCATCTTTATATATTTCATCGCCCATCAAAATTCTTAGATCATCATCATATACTTCTTTCTTTTTATCTGCTAAATTTGTAAAAGCTTCATAGGCTTTATTGAGTTCATCATTATCAAGGTGATAACCAAGTTCTTCTAATCGTGATTTTAAACCATGTCTTCCTGAATGTCTTCCGAGTACGATCTTTGTCTTTTGAACACCCACTGTTTCTGGTGTCATTATTTCATATGTCTCTCTGTTCTTCAGCATTCCATCCTGATGAATTCCAGACTCATGCGCAAATGCATTCTCCCCTACAATTGCCTTATTGGGTTGAACAATGATCCCGCAAAAACCAGAAACCAATTTTGAAGTGTTCATTATTTCAGATGTGTTTATGACTGTTTCGAGGTTGAAAATATCCTTTCTCACTTTCATAGCCATAACTATTTCTTCAAGAGAGGCATTACCTGCTCTTTCACCAATACCATTAACAGTACATTCAACTTGCCGAGCACCATTTTCCAAACCAGCTATTGAGTTTGCTACTGCTAATCCAAGATCATTATGACAATGGACACTGATAATTGCTTTATCAATATTGCTTACTTTGGATTTTAAAAGAGCAATTTTTTTTCCAAATTCTGCAGGCATTGTATATCCTGTAGTATCAGGAATATTAACTGTTGTTGCTCCGGCATCTATTGCCGTCTCAATAATTTCGGCAAGGTAATTGATATCTGTTCGTCCAGCATCTTCAGCCGAATATTCCACATCATCACAGAATGATTTTGCGTATTGAACCATATCATAAGACATCTTTAAAACAGTCTTTCTTTTCTCTTCCAAAGTTTTACCATAACGATCATGTCCAAATTTGCCCATGATGTGATAATCAGAAGTACTTGAAAATGTGTGTATCCTCTTTTTTGCTGCATTCTTTATTGCATCATAGGCAGCTTTGATATCGATCTCCTTTGCACGAGCTAAAGCAGCTACCGTTATACCAACCTCATCTGAGATTCTCTGAACTGCGTCAAATTGCTCCGGAGAAGAAACTGGGAAACCAGCTTCGATAACATCTACATTTAGTTTTTCTAATTGTCGAGCTATCTCGATCTTTTCGGTAACACTTAATGATGCACCGGGTGATTGTTCTCCATCTCTTAAGGTTGTGTCAAATATTACAATTCTATTGTCCATTTTTTCACCAAATTAAAGTGTGAATACTCCTAAATGCTCTTCTTGATAAATGATCTCAAAATTATCTAAGATCATCTGTGCCATTTTAGATGTACTAACTAAATTGCCATTATCAAAATTAATATCAACAGTTCTGTAACCATGTTCTAAAGTCTTTTCAATTGCTTTTTCAATTAGTTGAGCTGCCTTCGTCATTCCAAATGACAGATCAAACATCATAGCAACTGAAGCGATCATAGCTATTGGGTTAGCTTTGTTTTCTCCAGCAATATCAGGTGCACTTCCATGTACAGGTTCGTACAATGCATGTTTTTCACCTATACTAGCTGATGGCAGCATTCCAAGGCTTCCAGTAATCATACCGGCTATATCACTTATGATATCACCAAACATGTTAGAAGTAACAATCACATCAAATTGTCTTGGATCTCTTACAACCTGCATTGCAGTATTATCTACATACATATTATTTACTTCAACATCTGGATAATCTTTACCAACTTCCTCAACTACTTTTCTCCAGAATTGGGATACTTCTAAAACATTTGCTTTGTCTACAGATGTTAACTTCTTCTTTCTTTTTCTCGCTACTTCAAAGGCTTGTTTGGCAATTCTCTCGACTTCATATTTCTCATAAACCATTGTGTTCCAGCCTTTCGATTGATCATACCCTCTAGGTTCACCAAAGTATATTCCACCTGTTAATTCACGAAAAACTACAAAATCGGTTCCAAGAATCACCTGCTCTTTTAAGGAAGAAGAATTAACAAAAGATGGATACACCTTAGCCGGACGAATGTTTGTAAACAACCCAAGTTCTTTTCTTAATTTAAGAAGTGCAGCTTCAGGTTTTAGATGATGTTCAAGGTCTTCCCACTGATATCCACCTACAGCACCAAGTAATACAGCATCAGATTTTTTACAAAGCTCAATTGCTTCATCTGTTATTGGAGTACCATGTTCTTCATATGAACAACCACCCATTAAAGCTTCAGTAGTTTCAATATCCAAATTAAATCTTTCAGCTACATGCATCATAACCTTTACTGCTGCTTCCATAACCTCTGGACCAATTCCATCTCCCGGAAGTAATACAATCTTATTTGACATTTTTATGCCTCTTCAGTTTTATTTTGATCCAAAATCCATGACATCATACCACGTAATTTCGCACCAATTACTTCGATTGGATGCTCTTTGTTTTCTTTTCGTAATCGATTCATATTAGCTTTATCACCATTTACTTCGTCCACAAATTCTTTTGCGAAGCTTCCATCTTGTACTCTTTTAAGAGCAT
>JBDLIN010000181.1:0-7890 GCA_039714835.1 Bacteroidota bacterium
GTTGGCAGAAACTTATCCTAACACAATACTTTGGGGCAGTGACACACCGTTTTATTACTGGATTCAAAAGTACTATACAGCAGATGGTAAAATAATGGATGACACACTTCGGTGTAGTTATAAGGAGGAAGCACAATTATTAAATAGTTTGCCAGATGAAATAAAATATAGAATCGCTTATAAGAATGTTCTAAATTATATTTTTGGTGAAGAAAGAGTATGAATAAGTTACTAGCGGGCGCTGCGATCACAGATGTTACTCCACAAAAACCAATGTTCTTACACGGTTATCCTCATGTAGAACGAATAAGCGAGGGTGTACATGATCCGCTGTATGCTTCCGCTATGATTGTTGATAATGGCGAAATGCAGATAGGATTTTGTGCTGTTGATGTTGTTTTTATCAGTCAAGAAATTACTAAAGAAGTTCGAAAACGTGTAAATGAACAGACTGGAATCCCAGAACAGAATCTTATGATATCAGCGTCACATACACATTCCGGTCCAGTTACGTTTAGTGATATTTTTTATGATCCGGTTGTTCCAAAAGCTGATCCGGAATATCTTTCATATCTAATTGATAATATAGTAGACATATATATTCAAGCATATGAAAATAAGAAAGAATCTACAATTGCAATTACAACTGCGGATGGCACTGGTGTAGGAGGCAACCGGAGAAGTGTTTCAGATGCTACTGATCCAGAAATTCCAGTCATTGTATTAAAGGACGCAGAGACAGAAAAAATATTTGCTGTGTCAACAATTTATTGTATGCATCCAACGGTATTACATGAAGATTCAAAACTCTATTCGGCAGATTTTCCAGGATTCACAAGGCAATATATAAAAAATGAATTGGGTAATGGTGTTATTTCACTTTATCATACTGGGCCATCGGGAAATCAATCTCCCCGACATTATGTAAATTCAAATACTTTAGACGAAGCAAAACGATTAGGCTTTGTATTAGGAGAACGAATAATAAAGAGTATTAAACAATTATCAGATAGTGATTTTTCTGATTGGGTATCCCTTGGAATTCGTATAGGTGATGTAATGTTGCCGAAAAGGGAATTTATGTCTGTTGAAAATGCAGAAATAAAACGAATCAAAGCAAAAGAGAAATTGGAAAAACTGAGAGAATCAAATGCTTATGCTACTGAAATAAGAACTGCTGAAGTTGACTGGTTTGGGGCTGAAGAGAATAAACAGTTGGCGGAAATGGCTGTAAACGGAAAACTTGATAAAGTATATAGATCTGTTCTACCTGCTGAAATCAGTTTGATTTCAATAGACAAAAGTATCTTCATCTTTCTGCCTGGGGAGATATTTGTAGAATATTCTTTATCTATAAAAGCAAAAATACCGAATACATATGTAGCTAGTCTATCCAATGGTGTATTAGCTGGTTATCTGGTTACTGAAGAAGCTGAACAAGAAGGTGGATACGAAGCGTCTAACAGTATTTTCCAGGCAAAGGCGGGTAAAGTTATTGTTGACAAAGTTCTAGATATGCTTAAATAATTAATAAAGTTATAGAAGAAATATGAATACAATGAAAATGAATGGTTATCTGGTAAGCGTATCAATACCATGGGATAAGGATGGGGTCTTTTCGTCAAATCTTTTTAGAAAGGCGATAAACAAACTATCAGGTGAAAGTTGCGATGGTCTCTATCTTTTTGGAACAAGTGGCGAAGGTTATTCAGTTACTGACGCTGAATATACATCTATAGTAGATGTTTTTGCAGATGCAACTGATAAGTTTAACGGTTTTCGTCAGGTAGGCTGTTTCGGTTTAAGTTCAGATCAGGTAAAAAATCGTTGTAGAATTGCAGTAGAACGTGGTATAGAAAGTGTACAAATAACTTTGCCTTGTTGGAAAGAACTTAACGATGAAGAACTTAAACGCTATTTCTTGGATGTTTGCAATAGCTTTCCTGAATTGGATTTCCTTTTTTATAACAATCCTCAAAACAAAAGGAAACTAAAGGGAAAAGAACTTGAAGCTATTCATAAAATTGCTCCAAATTTACTGGGGGCAAAAACAGGCGCTGGCAGTTGGATCGATTTCTATGAACTTATTACCGAATCGCCATCCCTGGTGAATTTTGTTACTGAGGGAGCATTCCTCTACTCATACGGATTGGGTAATAATGTAGGTCTTATTCCATCATCTAACTATGTTTTTCCACAAAGATCTAGAGCATACTATGAGGCTGTAATATCAAATGATTTAGACAACGCCCATCGTCTTCACAAGGATATCATGCGTTTTTTTTATAAAACAGCCATACCCCTTGTAAACAAAGGGTACATAGATGGTGCAATTGACAAAGCATATTCAAAAATAGGAGATATGGAAATGCCCCTATATATGAAATCGCCATATATTCCATTGAGCAACGAGGATTATGAATGGCTCGAAAATTTAATTAAGAATGAATTTTCTGATGAAACTATTTAACAAATTAATAAAAAAATAAGGAAAAGTTATATTGAGCACTTTAGATTGGATCATTATAGTAGCCTATGGCATTGGAATGTTGCTTATCGGATTTTATTACTCACGTAAAAATAAAACTACCGAAGATTATATGCTGGGTGGGCGAGGGATGAAATCTTGGCAAGTAGGGATCTCCCTATTTGCTACCATGTTTAGTGCAATTACTTATCTCTCTTTGCCTGGGGAAATGATAAAACATGGTCCTATGATATTTTTAATGGTACTAGCTCTGCCACTTGTTTACTTTGTTGTCGCTTATTTTTTTATTCCTTTTATTATGAAACTTAAAATTACCAGCGCCTATGAATTATTAGAAACTAGATTAGGTTTGCAGAATCGTCTTCTTGCCGCAATATATTTTTTGATAATGCGGTTACTCTGGATGTCAGTGGTCATTTACATGGTAGCTGAAAAAATAATTATCCCAATTATGGGATGGTCAGAGCAGACTGCCATTATAGTGAGTATTATCATGGGAATAATCACAATAATCTATACTTCTACTGGTGGATTGCGGGGTGTGGTATTAACAGATGTTGTACAATCATTTGTTCTACTCGGAGGTACTATCCTGGCTATTATTCTAATTATTAATCAATTGGGAAGTGTATCTGCTATTATTCCTTCTGAATGGCCAGAACATTGGGACGGTTGGGTGTTTTTTGATACTGATGTCAGGATAAGTTTTTTAACTGTAATTATTTCTACATTTGGTTGGCATGTTTGTACAGCAGGTTCAGACCAAATGGCAATTCAACGTTATTTAGCAACAAGAGATGTTAAAGCTGCACGACGAATGTATCTTAGCAATATAACGGTTAACATACTTGTTGATTTTTTGTTAATTATTTTAGGACTTGGACTTTTTGCTTATATTCAGTTGAATCCTGAATTCTTAGGAGTTGGAGTATCTATTGCTGATGGAGCAGATTCTTTGTTCCCACTGTTTATAGCTGTTGGTCTTCCTACAGGTTTTTCCGGTCTTGTCCTTGCTGGTTTACTTGCAGCTTCAATGTCGAGTCTTTCTTCAGGTATTAATTCTTCATCATTATCAATTGTCAATGATTTTATTCTTCGTCTTCGGGATAAAACAATGAGCGAGACTAAAAAGGTTAAATTAGCCACAATCATTTCCTTTTTCATTGGTATTGTCATTATCCTTTTAAGTCTGGTTATTGGTAATGTTAAAGGTAATTTGTTAGAGCTTTCTTATAAAACTGTTAATCTGCTGGTAGCCCCTTTATTCGTGCCATTTTTTATGGCTATGTTTGTACGAATTGCAAAACCAAGGGCAACTTTTATAGGTACTCTATTAAGTGGTATCGTCGCAGCTATGGTTAGTTTTTCACAGGAACTATTTTTAATTGAGATATCATTTTTGTGGATTATTCCTATTTCATTTTTAGTAGGTGTGATTATAAGTACAGTTTTAAGTATTATACCAATTGAACAGGATAATTCAAATACTTATTAAACCAAGTGTTTTATTTTAAGATAATTGAGAAATGAACAATGAAGAAAAATAATAATATGATACACTTCAATTCAAAATTTAAACTATCTGCTGAACTATACGAACAGGCAAAACAACTGTTTCCTTATGGAACGCAATTGTTTAGTCGTCGTCCTGAATTAGGTGCATATGGACAGGCTCCGATCTATTTCGAGAAGATGAAAGATGCTCATTTTTGGGACATTGATGGCAATGAATTTATAGATACTTCTATGGGAGTTGGGCCGGTAATTTTGGGCTACGCATATGATAAAGTTGATAATGCTGTTAAAGAACAGATTAATAAAGGAGTTTTGGGAAGTATCAATAATGCACTGGAAATTGAAGTAGCTCAGACAATTGTCGAGATGGTACCAAGTGCAGAAATGGTAAAATTTTGCAAAAGCGGAGGAGAGGCGGACGCCATTGCTGTTCGAATTGCACGTGGTTATACCGGAAAAGAAAAAATACTGTTTTGCGGTTACCATGGCTGGCACGACTGGTATCTTTCTGCAAACCTTGAATCAGGTTCTTCGCTTGATCAGCATCTACTACCAGGATTAAATCCAAAAGGAGTTCCTGAAGCTTTGTCAGGAACATGTCTGCCTTTTGAATACAATAATCTAAATCAATTAAGAAAATTATTAACAGATAATGAAGGTGAAGTTGCCTGCATTATTATGGAAGCTACCCGTTTTAAACAACCAGTCGAAGGATTTTTGGAAGGAATTAGAGAATTGGCAAATGAGCATAATTGTCTTTTAATTTTCGATGAAGTGATAACCGGTTTTAGAATGGCAAAAGGTGGTGCCCAGGAGTACTACGGTGTTACTCCCGATTTATCAACCTTTGCTAAGGCAATCGCAAATGGCTATCCTTTGGCAGCTGTTGTGGGACGTAGAGATATTATGAAATCCCAAGATGACAATTTTATTAGTAGTACTTACTGGAGCGATACATCATCACTTGCAGCAGGACTGGCGACACTGAATGAAATTAAAAATGAAGCGGTTATTGAGACAATTAACAGTATTGGGAATATGCTTATTTCTCACTTTAACAAAATAGCCCAAAAGCATGGAATCAATGTCGATGTTTTGGGACATGGATTTGATTTTACTATTAATTTCAATTATGGAAAAGACTCAGCGATAATAATGACATTATTTATACAGGAAATGATTGCACGAGGTATTTACACTGGAGGTGTATTCTATCCGAGCTACTCTCACACAGATGAGGATGTAGAAAAAATAAAAACGGCGAGCAATGAGGTTTTTGAAATACTAAAGCAAGGAATAGAAAAAAATAATATCGATAATTTATTAAAAGCTCCCGAAAGACAAACCGGATTTAGGAGGTTGACTTAATTTTATTTATAAATGGATTACAATATGAATTATAGATTATTAGGCCGTAGTGGAATCAGTGTTTCTGAAATTGCATTTGGTGGAGTTGAAATAGGGCTACCATATGGCATAGGTGTAAATAGTAGAGCAGATATGCTTTCTGAGTCTGAGGCAATTCGATTGCTTCATTCTGCACTTGATAACGGTATTAACTTTTTTGATACCGCACGTATGTATGGCGAAAGCGAATCAATCATGGGGAGTGCTTTTAAAAATAGAAGAGATGAAGTTATCATATCCACAAAATGTAAACCGTTTCGTGATAAATATGGAAAATTACCTAAATCTAAAAAGTTAATTGAGATTATTGAAAAATCTTTTAGTGAAAGTCTTTCAGCACTTCAAACTGAATACATTGATATATATATGCTTCACCAAGCAGATATTGAAATTATAAAAAATAAAATAGTAGTAGAAAAACTTTTAAATTTAAAAAAGGAAGGTGTAATTCATGCTATGGGTGTTTCAACCTATAGTGTGGAAGAGACCCAAAAGGCAATCGAAAGCGGGGTTTGGGATGTAATTCAACTTCCATTTAATTTAATGGACCAGACTCACGCAATAAACTTTTCACTTGCTGCTGAACATGGTGTTGGGATCATGGTTCGTTCAGTTTTGTTCAAAGGTCTTTTGAGTGAAAAGGGGAGAAATCTGCATCCAGCTTTGAAAGATGTAGAGAGTCACTTAAAATATTATGAAGAATTGTTAGATAAATCTTCTCCAAATTTGCCTACGCTTGCAACAAAATTTGCACTATCATTCGAACAAGTTTCATCTGTACTTGTTGGTATTGACCGGAAAAAATATATGTTAGAAGCATTAAAAACAGCAGATGGTGTTTATCTAAATAATGAAAAATTAGCAAGAGCGAAAGAGCTACAATATCCCGAACCGGAATTTCTTGATTTAGTAAAATGGGATAAGATGGGGTGGTTGAATTAAGGCTCTAAATTTATCCTGGAGTAATGGAAAAAATAACAAAGCTGAAATTCCTACATCAGTTTTGTCACATTAAAATATACTGGAGTGAATAATGTTAAGAAAATTTTCATATTTAGTCTTTTTTACTATCACTCTCTTTTTATCTTGTGTTCAGAATCAACTGGATGATACAGATAATCATACCAACTGGCAGTTGTTTATCGATGACTATTGGATTGCCGATAGCTCTAATATTAAAATTACTCTTCATCAACCGGAGAAACATCCTAACAATCCTTTGATAGAAGGAGATGTTCCATGGGAGCAAAATCCTTATTGCTTTGGTACAGTCATTTATGATGAGGAAGAATCAATCTTTAAATTTTGGTACCAAAGTTATAATGATGTGGATGTGTCGCTTCTCGAGAGAACGCCAATCCTTTATGCAACAAGTATTGATGGGTTGAATTGGATACGTCCAAATCTTGGGTTGTTCGAATTCCAAGGTTCGAAAGAAAACAACATCATACTTCAAAATTACGGCTATCATGATCTCTACTCTCCCAGTATTATCAAAGATAAATTAGATCCAGATCCGGCCCGTCGATATAAAATGGTATGGTGGGATTTCCCCCTCGGAGATGAAGAATATCAAGATGATGGAATGTGTGTTGCATTTTCCCCAGATGGTATTCATTGGAGGAAACATCCAGATAACCCGGTAATACATGTTAATAAAACCGAAAAATCAATCAGCGATGTCATGTCCGTTATGCATGATAAAAATAATGGAAAGTATGTTGCTTACACAAAAGGTTGGGCAGAACCTTGGCCTTCACATCGGCAAATTGTGCGAACGGAAAGTAATGATTTTATTCATTGGTCAGAGCCTGAAGTAGTAATTAGTCATAAACATGATTTGAAAGATCCGCAATCGTACGGAATGACAACTTCACAGTATGGGAGAAACTATATCGGATTGATGTACTCCTATAAAAAGCCAGGGAATGAAACAATTGATGTTCAACTTACTATTAGTCATGATAATAAAAATTGGTCACGAGTAGCGAATCAAAAAACTTTTATACCACTCGGAAAAGAAGGGAGTTGGGATGATGGTATGATTTTTACAACACCACCTTTTAATTATGGTGATCAAACATTGATTTATTATAGCGGATGGGATAATTCACATAATAGCAAGGAACGCCGACGAAGCAGTATTGGTTTAGCAACACTACGCAAGAACAGATTTGTTTCACTTGATGCTGATAATAAAAGTGGGAGTGTTATCACTAATCTTATAAATAATGCTGCCGGAGAGTTATTTGTAAATGTAAATGCAAATGGAGGAACTTTGCGTGCTGAATTGTTAGATACCCAAGGCAACCCAATTCCGGGTTATACAATAAATGATTGTTTACCCGTTCAGTCTGATGAAATAATCCACTTGGTGCAATGGAGAGATCACGAGAAATTTCCAGTTACATCAGAACTAATACAAATCCGATTTGAATTAAATAATGCTTCTCTATATGGTTTTTATGCGGGTTCTGAGG
>JBDLIN010000182.1:0-7803 GCA_039714835.1 Bacteroidota bacterium
TTGAGTGGGCTACATACCTTGATATTTAGCACTTACCCTGCCATTACTGTATACATAATGTGTGTGTCCGTTATTCCTCTGCATTAAAATCATTTTCCTTCCACATCCAAGCATAATAAACAATAAAAATAGTGGTAGCAATTTCTATTGCACCAAAAAATATATAATAAAGAGTTGGCGTACCAACAAACATTGTTAATATCATAACTACAGTCTTAATTGATGCAGCAGTAATATTTGTCCAACGATTGACTTGATAATTTAATATTCTAGAAAGTAAAATCATGGCTATTGGTATCTCCATCAAAATGGCTCCAATCAACAAAAAACTTTCAGTCAATTCAAGCCCATCTACTATGCCTGTTAGGTATTGCTTCAATAATGACGAATCCATTAGCCCTAAAATGTCACAATATGTGTAATTAAACATCACAAATATCCATAGTGTAGAAAGCATTACTTTCCTGTCTTTAAAATCCATTCTCATTTTCTCCTTTTTTGTTTTTTGTGATATAATTTATTTGTTATTACAGAATTTGGCTTTTGTAATGACAGACAACTATACAGTAAAACGGTTCGATATCAAGTTTCTCACCAAACTGGTTGATTTCTGTCATTCTTAATCCACATTCTTTTAGGAATGATTCAACTGCCGCTTTAGGATCATCTGACATATCTATTCCGAATTTCGAAGGCTCTCCCATTCTTTCTATTATACTCATATATCTTTTAGCTATTCTTGAATATTCACCTAATGCGAATGCTTTGGAATAAAAGTCTTGAGCGATGATACTTCCGTCCACACATAAATCAGCCATTTTCCTCAGTGTTTCTTTGACAATATCAGCTTCTAAAAACAAAGAAACGCTTTGCCAAAGGAATAACGTCTTTTTTGTTTTGTCAAAACCAGCTTCCAAGAGTTTATCGGCCCAGGATTCGTTTGCATAATCAACTGGGATATAGGCGATCCAATCATGCGTTATACCAGCTTTTTTCATTGTTTCAACTTTAACATTTAGGGTATTAACCTGGTCGAGTTCAAACACCTTTACTTTTTTTCCCTTTGTAAAGTGCAAAGCTATGAGATCAAAGCCAACTCCAGGAAGGACAATCTGCTCTATTTCATCAACATATTTTTCCATTATCTTGTCAAACATGAGCACCCGAATACCCGCAGTGGAATCTGAGGTCTCTTCACCTGGTTCAACAAGTTTTCCAAGCCTGGTGGTGAAACCAAATAACCGCTGGGAAATGATAAGAGCTCCCATAATTGACCACATACCAAAATGTGATTCACATGGAAATTTTTTTGTAAACGCAACAGAAAGGGGATCCGGTCTGGTGCCAAAATAATGCATGAACCACCTATATTGAAGTGCTTTAATTGCCGAGAAGGAAACACCCAGTTTCTTGCTTTTTCCCATTTCCTTGAAAATTGCAACTATTATTCCAATAATAGCAAAAGGAATGAAGATTATTTGAATCGGTATATAAAGGATAATTTGAAAAAGCTTAATTAAGAAACGTAATATTCCGTGAAGCTGTTTTTTTGTGTTTTTATCTTTCATTTTATTCTCTTTCTATATTCATATTTTATCTCCTTTTGTTGCATAGACACGCTAATCAATATGCCAGCCCGATTTTTCCCACGCTTCTCTCATCACAACATTCTCCTTTAAGTATTCATCAATTACCGGTTTTGGAACCGTATTCAATGGACATGAAAAATTAATGCAACTAGGGCAGAAGAAAGTTTTAAGAGTTACAACAAAAGAGATAGATGAAATGATATTCGCCAAAGTTATCCCTATTAATCCCAATAGCGATATTAAACTATATTGAGCATAGTTTATGGAAATATATCCGATTCCGTATCCCATTATTGAAAGTGGAAAGACAAAGAATATAGTCGCTATAAGAAAATACATCATAAACTTTTCAAATCTATTCAAAGGTTCAGGATTATAGGACCAAAATTTGTAACTACCATGGTTTGCAAGACAATGGAGTGTTTTACCTTCTTCAGCATAATAGGGACAATGGCTGCAAAGAAAACGGATTTCAAAAAATCCAAACATTAGAAAAAAGTAAATAACATAGGAATAAAGAGCCCACCATATTTCAGTTAAGTTTCCTACCAGCACAATTCCAAAGATTGCAGTTAATATTGGAGGCCAGGAAATTCCATGGAATCCTGTTAATATTTTTCGATCCCATTTGCATGCCAATTTACCCTTGATGTTGCAGGTTTGACAATCTGCCTGGTCATCCCAGGTACAAAAATTGTGTGGATTTTTATTTTCCATTTTAATTTTCCTCTCTTGGTTTTGACCATATTTAAAAATGTTTTTAATATCAAAACACATCATTTGACAATCCTTAATACAGCCACTTATTATATTCCGCGTATTCCTTCATATCTTCATACAGCCAGACCATGCGGTCCAAATACCAGCTCTTTCCCAAGTATGTCAGGGCAACGCCGAGAATAGCCCCCCATACTGAATAGGTAACAATAGCCCAGATAGAAAGAATCATTCCCACTGAAGAAATGCTGTTGAGAATTTTATGCAGAGCAATCTTGTGATTCTCCGGAATATCTACTTTATCACGATTTGAATAAACACGTTCTCCCAAAACAGATTTCGACGCCCAGTTTTTTGTCGAATGCGGTGCTTTAAAAACCACCGGATTAAAAAACATCCAGAGTATGGATATGATTCCCGGAATTAAGCACCACCAACTAATCCAGGCCCTGCTCCAAAAGGCAAGCACGATTACCGGCAATACCGAGTAGCGTGTCCACACACTCCATGGATTTGCATGTTTCATCCAATTTTCATCGGTTAGATTGAATGCTTTGGCTACTTTTTTTTCTAAAGTCATAATTATTTTCTCAATTTAAATTCAATAATTTTTGTTTTTTCTATTCTACTCTATCCAGCCAATAATAACCGTTGTCGGAAAGCAACGCTTCGCCAGTTCGGTCACAACCGATAATTCTCAAACAGTAGTTATGCGTATGTCGATGGATTAAACAACTTATGTACAGTTTGAAACAATACAGACGTTACATTTCATCTGTTATAATTTGATATATTTTTGTCAGATGGAACATTCATTTTTATAATCTCAGTAGGAGTCTTACAGTTATTCTCTTGTGTGAGTTAATTACTCATGAATGTTTCAACTAACGTTTTATTCAACAAATTCAACTACGTCAGCAGTTATAAAATACTTAGCTTGAGTATATACAATCGTATTCAATATCTCAGTATCTTGACGTATGTTCACTAACGCTAATTTTTTCTCTTCGGTATCACCATATTTTTCCCGATAGTTATTCCACAAATCCTTAATTGCAGCATCATACAGTTTTTCTACACCAGCAACTTTAATTAGAGCAAACGTACCAATATCGGAACCTTGAGAATAACTGATTCCAACTAGATATCCCTGCGTTGCCGAACCATGTATATCTCTAGCTGCAATATTAAAATTTGGTTTAGATAACTCTACACTTGTAATATGATTTGCTTGAAACGCTCCCCCGGTTCCGCAACCGGTTAGTAAGGTGATGAGAGTTAGCGAGATTGACAAAACAAATATTTTCTTCATTTTAGTTCTCCTTTATTGTGATTTTGTATCCAGTTATTTAATACATTTAATTAGTTCTTCAAGATTTGGTGTTTTTACAGACGTTTGATTTTTCAAAACCATAAGTTCTCTGCCTAATTCTTCCATCTCATCTTTAGCAGCATTAACATGAAGCATCATAGCAATTTCAGCGAACTTTGATTTAAAAACTAACTGAAGTATTTTACTTGTTAGCCACTCCGGATTCCAATTGAACGATTTTATTTTGGTTGGTAATTGGTTTTTATATCCAAATTCAGATAGTATTTTCACTACTTCTTTTACTGCTCGTATGTATGTTCTAATCGTATTCTTATCATTTGCTAACTTATAATTATCTCCGCTTTTTAATAATGCCCCGGCTAATGGGACGACATATGCTGCATGATATTTCAACCAACCATCAATATTTTTGACAATGTTTACAGGTACATCAGACGATTCAAATAAATTTTGAATTTGTTTGGTTCTTGTTTTTATTTCCCCATCAATTTCCCCGATTGTAATCGGTAACCTTTTTCCATTAGGTTTTTCAGAATCAATGAAATGAATTATGTGATCTATTCGCGATCCACCTCCGCCCGGGAAGCCGAATAATACTTTTTCTTTTGGTATATATTGCAAGTACTCATCTAATCCCAGAGCATTATTACCCATAAATAGAAAATTAGGAACTTGATTATTTTTACTTAATACGGGAAGGATATTTCTGACGCTGTTTTTTCTCATTAAAATTATAACGAGCTCATAATCATCTTCTTCTTTAAATGAATCAACCACATTAACTTTTTCTATTATTTTCTCATGTGTGAATTCATTGAGCAGAATAAGCCCTTTTTCCTTCAAAAATTTGTAGTGTTCATTTCTTGCAAGTAATGTTATATCATGGCCAGCTTTAGAAAATAAATAAGTGTATAAACTACCAAGTGGTCCTGCACCAATTATTAATGTTTTCATTTTATTTCCCCAAGTTTTTCAATGCGTTTCATGAATATCCAATCCAAAAGAGCTTTTGGTAATTTTGATGCTTTTGCACCACCCTTAGCATCATTACCTACAAGGTAATATCGTTTAGGCTTGTTGGCAGTTAATGCGTGTGTTACGGATTTTGCAACTTCATCCGCCGAAATTTTCTTCAGTTCATTAATCAAGTTTTCACCGAATTTAATTAGCGTTGCGTAAAGACTTACAATTTCCGGTTTTATGTTTTTACGCAATTCATTTTTGTAAGCTTTCCCTTTTTCCCAGATATCACTTTCAACTGCTCCGGGAGAAACTAATACTACACTCATTCCAAATGGTTTTAATTCGAGGCGGAGGGAATCTGTAATAGCACGAACAGCAAACTTAGATGCTGCATAAGCACTTGCACCGGGTGAAGCTAAATAGCTGGCTGTTGAACCGATATTTATTATTCGTCCTTTGTTTTTACGAAGCATTGGAATCATTGCTTTTGTCATTGCCATTAATCCTATTACATTTACTTCCATCACTTTACGAATTTCTGTTACAGGAGTTACTTCCAACACACCACTACGCCCGATACCGGCATTATTGACAAGTCCGAATATTTTGCCCCCTGTTTCTTCTTCAATAAAGTTTACCACATTATTTATTGATTCCTCATCGGTAACATCAAGAATGATGGGAGTAAGATTTTGGGAAGCATCTTTTTGTAAATTATCACCGTCAGCTTGCTTACGTACTCCTGCATATACCTTGTATCCTAACTTATCAAGGTGAAGTGCACAAGTTTTTCCAATTCCGGTTGATGTTCCAGTAATTAAGATTGCTTTACTTATATTCACTTTAATAATTCCTTTGTGTATTTATTACTTTTTAAATTCTTTTATTCGTTTGTTAGAATTTTGCCTATCATCTCCTATCAGGCTCATCATAAGTAGAATTACTAAGCCTAAAATTATTACTATCATTTTCATCGTACATCTCCCAAATTAATTTCTCTATAATATTTTTTTATCATTTAAACTCAATCCATATTTTGTGGTGTACTAAACCGTATTCCTTTAAGGCTGATACAATATGTAAAGCTAGTGGGCTGCCTCCTTTATCTACTTTTTCCGAATCATGAAATAGATGGACACAAAAATCAGTATCTATCATTTCATTGCTGTATGTTTTGATTCCCTCGCGTTTTGTCGCTTTTTCTACTTCTTTTATTAAATTTTTAAACTCTTCTTTCAGTATTTCCAAGTTCTTATCTACAGTTCGAAGTTCAATTATTTCTAACCAATGCATTGCTTTGCCTTTATTGTAGTCTCAATTTTAATTCATTTAATACCAAAGTCATACCAAACTATAAGTTCTTTAATTATAATGACTTAAGGTTAAGCAAATAAATGTATCACCAAATACGACAATTGTAATTGTGATATATGGTAATAATTCATATTTTTATCATATATCATAATTTTTTATGGTGATTAAAATGGATGGAAACGAATTTTTCCATGAGGCAAGTTTAAGAATATACGGTAATTTAGAAATTGAGAAATCTTTACATTCTTTAATTCTATATCTTCAAGATTTTATGCCGGTTACAAGAATGTACCTTCAATATTATGAGGAAGGTTTTCAATCTATTAGAACAGTAGCATATGCAGATGATCATAGTTTTAAAAAACTTGATCAAATTACTCACTTATCTAAAGAGGCTGTCGAACTAAACAGAAATATTCCTGCTGATAAAGATGCCTTTTTAATAACCAATCCACAGGAGTTTCCAGTTAGTAGAGATATGATGAATGCTCATAATCAAACTTGTTCATCAATTATTATTCTTGCACTTCGTCTTGAAACAAAAATGTTAGGACTTTTAATTCTCCAGTCAGTTGGGGATAAAAAATTTGATGAAAAAGATTTGGATTTGACAAGTTCATTGAAACATCCCCTGATAATTGCTATGTCCAATACTCTTAAACACCGTGAAGTTCTAAAATTAAAAGATTTACTGGCAGATGATAACCGTTATCTCCACGGTGAACTGCGTCGTTTATCTGGGGACGAGATTATAGGAGCTAATTTTGGGCTTAAGGATGTCATGTATAAGGTTCAGCAAGTGGCCGCTCTTGACAGCCCGGTACTGCTTTTAGGTGAAACGGGTGTCGGTAAAGACGTTATAGCTAATGCCATCCATTATTCTTCATCACGCAGCTCTGGTCCTTTTGTAAGTGTAAACTGCGGTGCTATTCCTGATACATTAATCGACAGTGAATTATTTGGGCATGAAAAGGGAGCCTTCACTGGTGCTCTTTCTCAAAAGCGGGGACGCTTTGAACGAGCAAATAAAGGGACAATATTTTTAGATGAAATTGGTGAACTACCTTTACAAGCACAAGTTCGGTTACTTAAGGTTTTACAAACCAAAGAGATTGAAAGAGTTGGTGGGGTAAAAACTATTTCACTTGATATAAGAATAATTGCAGCAACAAACCGTAATCTCGAAGAGATGGTTAAACAAAATCTCTTCCGTGAGGATTTATGGTTTAGGTTAAATGTTTTTCCAATTATAATTCCACCGTTACGTGATAGGCGATCCGATATTCCAGCTCTCTTACAACATTTTATTACACAGAAATCTCGAGAATTGAAATTAGGAACAATTCCAACATTATGTCCTGGTGCAATTGATCTTTTGATGGAATATCGATGGCCTGGCAATGTACGCGAATTGCAGAATGTAGTTGAGCGAGCCTTAATTCTTAATCCATCAGGACCTTTGACTTTTAGCCACATGAACCTACCTAAACTAGAAGAAAAAGAATTTCATGAACAAATTATTGAAACAGATAACCTGGATGAGATGACATCTCAGCATTTACGTAGAATCCTAAAAAAAACAAATGGAAAGATTCATGGACCTGGCGGTGCGGCTGAACTTCTTGGAATAAATGCCAACACTCTAAGAAATCGAATGAATAAATTGGGTATTGAATACGGTAAGGCAAAGAAATGAAAGAAAAATATCTTAGATTATTATCTGATAGATACAAAAGATTAATTGAATAAAATCAGCAGCTAACAACTTGTATAAACCATAGTCTAACGGCTACAGCTCATATGCACAAAACCGTTTTATAACCAATACAGGAAAGTCAAAAAGTAAATGGAAAAAACAATATTTGAAATCACCAAAATGGATTGTCC
>JBDLIN010000183.1:0-7785 GCA_039714835.1 Bacteroidota bacterium
CAGTCAAGGTCCACACCTTGACTGAAAGAACTCAACCATCTCGATGCCACACCACAACTTGTAGCAACAAATTTTTTAAGTAGCTCTCCTGACCTCAAAAAAAATGCGTATAAAAATTCACAAATAAAGCGTTAAGCAGAATATTGCTTGTCCGCCGTTTTACTTGGCGGGATCATGCAATATTTAGAGACCATATTCAATTTTTTGCAAGCGGAGTGTAGTGAATTTTAGCAATTTTTTTGCAGTCTTGATCTTTTGCTTCTTTTCTATCAAGAGAAAAGAAGAAAGAATTTATTCTATATTAAAGCGTAAAACTTAATGGGCTTTGACGTATTATTATCTCCTAAATGGTCATTTCGCTCTTTCAGAGTTTTGATGTGTGTTTAATTTATTTCTCCTTCGAGCGTTGCTCGAAGTTGAGGTATTTCGCCCCTTCGGGGCAAGCTAGAAATCAATTATTCTACTACTTAATAAACTTTTAAAACAACCTCTATATACATCGGTGTTAGATTAGAGAAAAACTCAGAAACTCCACTTAATCCTTAAATAGTAGAATTGTCCGTAATCTCCCCATTCCGTTCCCTCATCTCCAAAAAAGAATTGTCCAGCAGTTAAAAGATCAACAGTTTGTGAAAGAGAGATATCTAAGAATGGTCCAATATAAAATGATTTATCACTCGGATTGAAAATGGATGAAAGATCTATCCGCATTAAAGGATTAATTTGATATGAAATATCACCAAATAAAGAGTATTTTGCTCGAGAGAGGTTTTTAGCACTATATGGATTTGTAAATAGATTACCAGTTCCGCCCGCTTTACCAAGCTTACCCGCGCTGTTAAATAGAAACTCACCATGAAGATAAATATCACTAGGTAGAGTATATGTAATGCCTATAGATGAAACTACTTGACCGGTTGTATCAGAAAAATTCTCACGATCTCTGAAATAAGTGACCTCACCGCTAAAATTCGCTGTTGATATGTTTCCACTCCACCCACCACCAATGACATAATCATCCATCATAGTTCCAGCGAATAGCTGTGCATCATAATCCCATTCATTAAATTTGAACATCAATGCAGAAGTTATCTCATCATTGTAATCTATCTTGTAAACAAATTCCAGCGAAGTAGCAAAGCCAAAATAATATTGAATTCTTCCAGCGTCACTCCCCGGTTTTTCAGCATAATCAAAGTTTAGATAGGAAGCTGAGTTAAAAATATCATTAGGAGTCCAAACAAGATTAACACCCCAGTTGATTCTTTGCCGCCCAACTTGAAATTCAAGATTTTCACCTGAATAAAAAATATTTAATCGATCAATATTTGTATAAAGAACATAAGAAGCACCGTCATCCCATTTTTTAGTTAGATTAAAATATCCTTCGTCCTTAGTTGCTAGATCAGCGTAGTTTGGAGTTCTTGGATCAAAATCTACAAGAGATTTCATGTTCCCGTAATCGATCAAATTTCTCATACCAATGTTAACAGTCCACGCGTCAGCAGGATAGATAAAAAAATCAAATCTGTTTAAGACTAATCCGGATAGAATCCAATTATTTTGTAAAACATCGTCTTGTGCGGGAGCCCAAACTGTCTGCGTATTTTGCAGATAACCTTTGTAATCAAAAAATGATTGACCAAATAGATAGGATGGATTGATCATAAAAAGAGAAAAAACGATCAAAAACAAATTACGTTTTAGCATTAAGTAATTGTTCATTGTAAATTATAAAATGTAAATTGAAGATCATTCATTACTAATAACTTTACCATCATCAAGCGTAACAAGTCTTCTTGCTCTCTTAATTACACGAGAATCATGTGTTGAAAAGATAAACGTGATATTATCTTCTTCATTTAGTTTGAGCATTATATCTAATAGATTCGTAGTCGAGGTGCTGTCCAAATTAGCAGTCGGTTCGTCAGCAAGGACAAACTTTGGTTTAGAAGCTAGAGCACGTGCTACGGCAACCCTTTGCTGCTCACCGCCTGAAAGAGCAGATGGACGCTTATCCATTTTATCTTCAAGTCCGACTTTAGTAAGCAATTCTTCAACACGATTTGTTCTATTAGTTTTATCAACACCCTGCAAGTGCATAATAAAGTCAACATTTTCCCTTGCTGTTAGGACTGGGATTAAATTATAAGCTTGGAAAACAAAACCAATGTTCTTTAATCTAAAATCAATTAATTCACGACCGGAAAGAGTTGAAAGATTTATATCTTCAACAAATATTTCTCCGCTTGTTGGTTTATCCAATCCACCAATCAAATTTAAAAGAGTAGTTTTACCACAGCCGGAAGGCCCCACTAAAGCTGTAAATTCACCAGCATCGAAATTTAATGTTACATCATTTGTTGCGTGAACAGGGATTGCCTCACCGTCATAAATTTTATTAAGTTTTTCTGTCCTGATTATACTCATAATTCTACCATTCTATAAAATTTTAATTAAACGTCATGTCTTACAGCTTCAGCTGGATTAAACTTTAAAGCTTTACGTGCTGGTAGAATAGAAGCAAAAAGAGCAGTTGTCACTACTAATCCACCAATCATAAAGTAATATATAACATCAAGTTCAGGATAAATAAATGCACTATATCCCCAAGCATTAAGTCCTTCAGCTACTATTGAAAGATCAATACCAGTATTCCCAGTTATTTCTACAGCTATATAACTGAGAGCAAGTCCAATTACCCCACCTGTGATCGAAAGAAAAACCGTCTCCAGTAGGATCATTGAAAAAACTTTTATTTTGTTCATTCCAATTGCCATCAACATACCAATTTCTCTTACTCTCTCCATAACTGCCATCAGCATTGTATTAATAATACCAAAACTTAATGCTACTAATATTATAATCACGAAGATCATAGTAAATTGTATGGTCATCTCGTTAAGCATCTTTAAAATCGGCTGGATCTCATCCCAACTCCTAATCGTTAATGTCTCAGAATCAATTTCTTCTGAAAAAATATTTTTTAACTTATCAGTGACTTGCTTTGTAAGATCGTTATGTTTTAGCAAGATGGAAATTTCATTTGCAGTATTTTCATCAACAGCAATTAACCTAGATAAATCCTTTTTCTGCGTAAACACATACATTTGATCATATGAAGTGTTATCAGTTTTATATATTCCAACGACTCTAAACGCACCGTAGGCAATATCTCCAGAAGAATTTTGAATTGTAACAACAAGCTTCGAGTTAATTTTGATCTTTAATTTTTCCGCTAATTTTTTTCCGATCACAGCTGGATTTTTTAGATCTGATTCAAAATAACTTCCTTCAACAATTTTAGAATAAAGATCTGTTGTTTCTCTCTCATCAATTGGATCTATTCCGTTAATAACTATACCGGTGCCAGTTATAGCAGAACTTGCCATTGCACGGCTTACAAGTTTTGAAGCAACTGCACGAACACCCTCTGTCTGACGAATAGTTTTTACTTTTTCTTCAGGATTTTTAATAGTGTAAATGATCTCATTATTAATCAAATATTCTGGGTTATGAAGCTGAATATTAGAGATAACAGTTTGAATTGTCCCGTTTATCTGCTGTTGGACCATCCCATTTGAAAAAGCAAGATAGAAGATACCCCCTAATAAACCAAGAGTAATTGATAAAATGATTATCAAACTCCTAAGCTTATTACGCCAAACATTTTTCCATGCAATTGAAAATATCATCTTGTCTTAACCTAACTCCTCATTGATTTTAATATATCTAACTTTAATATTTTTGAAAGCGGGTAAAGTATTGCAAGAATGGCAATAAAAATTATTGTAATAGTCTGATTTGTAAAAATACTTGCATCAACAGAAAATGGCCAGATAGGATCCATCCCGAACTGTAACATTGCTTCTTTTAATTCACCTTCTAGTGGTATTGGATTTTTGTGAAGATATGTCAAAAGAGGTAATGAAGTGATAATTGATATTATAATAGCTACTGCACCTATCATCAATGTTTCGATAAATACTATTGCAAATAATTTTGTCTTCTGCATTCCTACAGCTACCATAATTGCAAATTCTTTTCTTCGCTCCATTGTCATCATCATCACAGTTCCAAATACACCAAATGCAATTACTATGTATAATATTCCTAACATTATAATTCCGCCGATATTATCACTTTGTATAGCTTGAACCATTTCTTCATTGAGCTCTTCCCAAGTCATAACTTCATATTCATCACCGATTTTATCGGAAATATCTGCTGCAATATTATCTAGTTCTTCAGGATCGTTGATCATAATTGAATATGATGTTACTCTGCTGTATGCTGCATAGAAATCTTGCCCAGTGTTTAGATTCATATAAACTAATTGAGAATTCATTTGTGGAATAGGGTAGTGGAATATACCCTTAATTCTGTATTGAGCTGCTGCTGTAATTCCATGATAACCTTGACCAAGAAGAACAAGTGTGTCACCAACACCAACATGTAAAAATTCTGCTAGCTTTTCTGCTACTAATATCTCATCATCAGTTCTTGTTATATAATCACCATCAATAATTTTTTTGGATAATCTGTTAATAGAATCTTCAATTGCTGGATCTGTTGCAATAACAAGCGCACCTTTCGTGTTTTTTCCTGAAGATGTTAATGCAAATGATTCTAATCGTGGAAGAACTGAAGTGACATATTTATTGTTTTGAACTAGATTTAATAATTCATCTGAATTGATAAATGTTTTGTCAATCGAGCTATTATCCCAATATCCTAAATCGTGAACTTGAATATAGCCGGTTGATAATTTCACAGCATTATCGATCATATTTGCATAACTGCCTATCTGCATAGATCTAGTAAACAAGGAAAGAAAAGCTGCAAGAAAAATAGAAGCCATAGTTAAAAGGGTTCTTCTTTTATTTCTCCAGATATTTCTCCAAGCTATTTTTATCAGATCATTCATTATTGCTTTCTACTTTACTCTTTTCATATTCTGTTTCGAGAAAAAACTTTTACTAATTGGAACATCAAATTTAATTTCTGAATACTCAAAAATTGTTTTATTCCCTGGTTTATCTGTAGGAGACATTTCTAATTTCTTCGGAAGAGTTCTATCACCAACGTCTTGAATATTGCTTCCTAACATAACATTTATCATTTCATAAGTTTCATCATAAAATTCAACCTTTAATTGAAGGTAGTGTTTCTTAGATATATGCATTATAATCTTTCCCCAGACAACCGGAGCATCAGGTTTAGGTAGAAGTTCTATTATCCAGCAATTATAACCTTCAATTTCATTTCCCCCGATAATTTTGTGTGTATAGTCTTTAACCATAGAGGATTGCTTAAGCAGATCGTCATTTGTAAAATCTGAACCCATCCAAGACTGCATCATCATCGAGGGAGGAAGTTTAATCATCCTCCCAATTGAAGGCATCCAGTTCCACAATTCCATATCTCTCTTCAGAAAAACTTGTCCCTTATCACGTGCTGGTGAAGTAATATATATTAAATAATAATCATCACCTTTCGACCACGTTTTCATCTCTACTTCTCTTGTCCACTCTGGTCTTACGATTGTCATTTTGCTTAAGGATTGTGAAGTAAGGCCCACGATATTATCATTCGATTTTTTTATGATTTCAGATGCATTTTGGGAGAAGATTACAGAGGTCATCAAAATAAATATTGAAACAAAAAACTTCAAAATATATCTCCTATTTATAAATGACTAAACGTTCAGTCAAAACTTACAACATTTTGACGTTTGAGTCAAGAAAAAGTTTTAAATATTATTGTTCTTGAAAATTATCTACTAAAAAGATATTTTTATGACTGAACACTTAATCAATAAAAGATACTATGCCTCGTACTAAAGAACAATTCCAAGAAATGCGGGAAAAGACAAAACAGTCGATAATTGATGCAGGACTTAAATTATTTGCTCAACGCGGTTATTACGGAACGTCAATTGCCGATATTGCAAAAGAAGCGGGTATTAGCAAAGGATTGGCATATAATTATTATAAAAGTAAAAATGAAATAGCTGAAGCAATATTTACTCAGATATATTCACTGTTTGGTCAATATGATGCTATGTTTTCAGAAATAAAGGATCCCTATAAACTTTTAAAAGTTATGATTAAGCAGACATTTGATCAATTAAGGAACAATGAGGAATTTTGGAAATTATATACTTCCTTTGCTCTGCAGTACGAAGTATCAGAGAAGATGGAAAAATTGTTTCAGGAAATTGAAAATAGTTATTTAAAAAGGCTAGAAAATATATTCAGGAAAATAGGAATAAAAAATCCAAAGGCAGAAGCTTATTTGTTTGGAGCTATATTTGATGGTATATCAGTTGATTATTTAATTGGTAAGGAAAACTATCCTCTGAAAAGTGTTGAAAGGTTGTTGATTAAAAAATATAGTAAAGAAGAACTTGAAAAGTTAAAATAATGTTTTTAGATTATTAGACAATAAAGATGCATTACGCATGGAGATAAAATGAAATTAGGTATTGTTCCTAATAGAGAAAAGGAAAATATTTTACAAGTCGTTGAACTCTTGATCAATAAACTAAATTCAAAAAATGTAGGACATATAATCAGTGAGAGTTTTAGGACAATAGCTCAGGAAAGTGAAGTATTGAAAAACTGCAGTTTTATGTCTGATAATATGATGTTTTCTGAATCAGATATAATTGTTTCCATTGGTGGCGATGGGACAGTTTTAACAACCGGGTTTTTAGCCAAAGACGCGAATACACCTTTATTGGGGATTAACTTCGGAAAATTAGGATTCTTAGCAGAGTATGAGATAAAGAACCTGGATAGATTAATTGATGAATTAATAAACAAGGAATACCAAATTGAAGAAAGAATAACGCTAAGTGGTAATTCTATAAATAATGAAGATTTGAAATTCTTTGCAATTAATGATATTGTTATTGACAAAGGTAAATGGCCCAAAATGATCGAGGTTGAACTCAAGGTTGATAATAAATATGTTTCAACTTTTTTGGCCGATGGAATTATAATATCAACACCAACAGGTTCAACTGGATATTCTCTTTCAACTGGCGGACCAATTGTGGCTCCAAAAACAAAAGCAATTACAATTAGTCCAATATCTCCGCACACATTAACAATTCGACCATTGGTCCTATCGAGTGATCAAAATATCCGCATAAAAGCTACCTCGCATCATGAATCACTTCAAATAAGCTGTGACGGACAAAGAGTCAGTTATCTTGATTCACCAAGTGAAGTGCAGATCTTTAAAAGTGATAATCCCATTAAACTTGTTCGAACAAACTCAATAAGCTATTTTGATATTCTTCGCAAAAAACTTTATTGGGGTATTGATATAAGAAGTAATTTAAATAATGGTGATACCAGTGATTAATAAAATTGCAATAATTTTAATAGTTCTTGTTAGTTTTAATTTTGCTCAAGAAAAAGAATATCTCGGTATTGATGAGAAAACTGGAAGATCCATTTTGATAGGATATGCTGACAGAACTGTTTTTAGCGATTCTAATTTTGCATGGTGGTTTAATTCTGGATATAAATTTTACAAAACTGATTCAACAATAATGAAACAATTTGAACCTATTGATCTTGATTCAATAACAACCACAATTGTATTGGGAACATGGTGCAGTGACAGTAGGAGGGAGGTCCCAAGATTTTTTAAGATAGTTGATCAGTTGAAAATTTCTGAACATCCAATTAAAATGTTCGGAGTCAATAGAGAGTGGCGAGATGAAGAGACTGAAATTGATTCTCTGAATATAGAATTTGTCCCAACATTTAT
>JBDLIN010000184.1:0-7767 GCA_039714835.1 Bacteroidota bacterium
AACTTTATTCTCTGCTTTCCAGATTCTAGTTTTATTGTTTTACCTTTCCAAATAAAATTTCCATCTATACTTTCTGGTAATGATATTTCACCAGTAACTACATTCTTACTTCTTTTCAAATCGACTTTTATCATACCATTAGGATGAGGCATTTCCGCTTTTATTTCTGATAATTTCCCAAAGTTCGGTTCAATATTTATTTCTTCAAATCCAGGTTTTGTTGGATAAATTCCCGCCACAAGATGAAGCAAATCAAAGCATGGTGTTGCACTCCAAGCATGACAATCGGAACGAGGATTAACATCTGTTTCCGCGAATGTTGTCAATCCAAGATCAATCATATTTTTCCATGGTGATAACTGGTTGAAGAATTCATCACCCATACCTGTCTTTTGTAAAGCTCTAAAAAGATAAAACTTAAAATAGATTGATGTATGAATAACATCTTCTTCATATAATATTTTCTTTATTAGCTGTTTTTGAGATTCTTCATTTACAACATCGGAAAGGATTGCTATAATGTTTGTATGCTGCGTAAACATCCCTTTATCAGGAGTTTCTGCAAACATTTCTTTACTATTATCATAACAGTTATCATAAACTGCTTCTTTAATTTTCAGTGATAATTGAAAATATTTTTCTGCTTCACTTTGCCAGCCAAAATATTGAAATAATTCACTCGCTTTATCCATGGCATAAACAAGCTGTAGCGATACATTTGCAGAATAACCATCATCAGCACCAGGAGGTATTCCATTTGGGAATTCGCTAACCCAGTCTGTAAAATTCCACCATCTCAAATTTGTTGGCATTCCGGTTGAGTCAATCTTACTTTCAAACCATTCAAGGACATTTCTCATACCAGGAATGAACTGCTCAATATACTGGGGATCATTCCGATAGATATAATAATCGTGCAGCATCGATATCCATATTAAAGAATATGTTGGAATAACCTGATTAATATATGAAGGATACCGGCTTTGAGTTAGACCATTCGGCATTCTAGATTCATCAAACACCTTGATTGCTTTTCTCATCAATCTGTCATCACCAGAGACATAGATTGATATTAAGGATTCAAGCCTTGTATCACCAATATATTGAAGCTGCTCGTAATACGGAGAATCTTGGAACATTTCTCCGGCACCATTTCTGACTGTTCTCCAAGCTACTTCCCACATTTTTGAGAGGAAAGGATTATCTGATTGAAAGCTTGCTTTCTCCTCAAATGGATATGCTGAGAATTCATACTTAAAATCTTCCAGAGTTAATTCTTCTTCTTTTGTTTCGATATCGATTTGAATATATCTGAAAGTTCTCATCCACAATGGACGAAATACTCTACCTTCTCCACCATCGGGATAAAAAATGTCATATATACCAAATATTTTTTTTCCTTCAGTTTCGTTTCTATTACCTTTTACATCTTCAAAAGTGATATTACCATCAACAAATTCATCAGTATATGCATCGTTAAAAATGAGAGCTTCTGAATAAGTTATTTTTACTTCACTTCTATTTCCTTTCGATAAAATCAATTCAGGGTATCCAACTGTATGAACTTTATTATCAACCAATATAGATGCTTTAGTATTTGGAGGAATAATAATTCTTTCTTTTCCCTCAATAAATAAATTTAAGACTTCACAATTTGAAGTACGAATAACCTTATCAAATCTCTTTTGTGTTGATTCCATAAAAGGAATTGTTCTTGGAACTAGATACCATGTACTTCCGTAAAGAAATCCTCTACCAACTGCGAATTCGACCATTGCCAGTCTTGGAGTAACCCAACCTGAATCATCAAAATTAAGAGTTTCCCATCCCCAAGGATAATGCTTAAAATCAACTTCATCTCCTGGTCCAGCTGCATAATACCCACGTAATGAATCAGAAGTGAACGGAATGTAATTGTAAGCATTGTTCTTAGAAACTTTCCATTTTTTATCACCTGTATTAATAGATACTTCATTATTCTTATCACTTTGGAGAATAAATGCAGTCATAAAAGTTTGCTGTGCACCTCTTCTAAATTCACCAAAGTTCACAACCTCAGCAGCAACTATATTTTCACCTTGCTGTAAATACTCTGCAATATCAAGAGTTTCAAAACGGTAATAATCAATATCCCCAACTGAAGGTCCAAAAACAACTTGCTTACCATTCACAAATAATCGATATCTGTTATCAGCAGAAACGTATATCACATATGTTTCTGGTAAAGTTTCTAATTTAAATTTTCTTCTAAAATTAAAAACTCCATAATCAAGTGTTGATTCGGTAGGATGAGTTACCCATTGTGCACTCCAGGTGTGCTTCAATTGAGATATATCCTTACCTTCATAATTAATTTTTGGATTCGATTCTTGTGAAAGTATCATACTTGTAAAAATTATTATTAAAAATACTATTTGTTTAACCATATCCACTTCATTGAATTCATGTAAACAATATTATTTTAATTAGGCACAATCTCAAAGAGAAATTGTGCCCTACGGAGGTACTATAATTCGGGATTTTTAAATAATATCATTTTTTGTTTTTCCATAGAAAAATAAATTTATTGTTCTATTACCAATTCAGCTAATTTTCCACCATAATATGCTTTTTCTAATTTAGAAACTAATTCGTCTTCACTTTTTTGCTTAAATGAATAGTGAAGGTCTTGATATAGATAAAACTGCAGCCAATAGCCAAAATGATATTTTTCTTGAATTGATTGTGGATTCAAAAATACTGAATACCATTCAGTATTCAGTCCATATTTTAAGGCTATTTTCTTCATTTGAATAGCGTTTTCCCACAAATCATCAGCAACTTTATTTTGTAATTGATAAAGATCATCATAAGAATAATTAGAAATATCAATTACTTCGTTTTGATCTTCAATTCCAAGTTCTAACAGTTCAACTTTCTTTTCGAATTGTTTATCACCATCAAGGTCATATTCAATTATATCGAAATATCCATTATTATTTGAATCACTATATTTTACAGTACCAAAAGTTTCTGGTTCGACGAATACATGATCTTCCGGTTGAATATTAGGTCCACGCCAGCCTTGCCAGCCTTGATAATACGTTGCATTCTGATCAATACGCCAAGCTCCCCATTCAGCACCGTAGAGATGAATTTTTCCATCAAATTTTCCAATGTAGAGTTTTCCTTTACCTGAAAAATCTTTATCCCACTCACCTCTGTCACCAGATACATCAGCTTGTGGATTATGATCTAAACCGCCATTTTTTGCGCCGACTTTGAAAATGTCTTTCGGATCGTAAAATTCAACTCGCTCCCATCTGTGGCAATCATCATCTTCATCATACACAAAGCTACAGCTATTCCAATCCCCTTTTTGAAACGGAGTTGTATAACCGTTCTCGTGTCCAACATATATTAATTCTGTTAATTGCCTCCACCTTGGATCAAAAAAATACTGATCAGCCTCAGGTAAACCACGCAAAGAGTTATATTGATGAAATTGTTCAGAGTAATCAAATCCATTTCCATCAAACCTAATGCTCATATCATAATCCAACTCATTTGAAGCTCGATTATCATTGTCAAGATCAATTCCGATTTGAACAGAAGTAATATTCTGTTTGTAGATTATCGATCTTTCATCATCAGGAACTGTTTCATTTTCTGACAACGCTTTTTTTCCAGTTCTAATAATCGGTTCATCTACATAACGTATAGCCATTTCTGATTGACCATCATCATCAAAATCATAAAACAAAAATGGATTTTCCCAGTTATAGCGAAGATCTTTAATGTTGAAAGTATTAGTGTGAGCCTTTAAGAATATGCTGTTACCATGATAATCTGTAAAGAACTTCGCTTGTCCGGAATGTTCCCAAGCTTCGACTTTTAAAGTATTCCAATCAATAAAGTTAAACACACCATCACCATCTAGATCTATTACCCACATATAATGGGACTGCCATCTTCCCCTATCGTCAAGTCCAGAATAATCAACAACTGCTTGAATATCTGCTTTGTTATCTGAGTTTTCATCGTTCCAATCAATGATCAAATCATGACCTGATCCATACTGCCCATCTTTATTTCTATCAATCATGAGACAGTCGCTATCCATATCACCTTCAATATCACTATCATTCATATCGTCGTCGTCATCAATCCATTGAACAGGAATATTATCAAGTATAGTATAACGCAGGACATCTGGATCACCATCATCGTCAAGATCGATGTATTTCAGTTTTTTAATATCATTTGCCATAGGCAGGCGGTGAGGAGTAATTTCCTTTTCAGTTAACCAGAACTGCGCTGTTACGATGTTACTCGTTAAATAGAATGCAACTAATAGAAGATAAAATATTTTTCTCATTTTCTTTTATCCTTAAACTTAATATTATCGGAGTAAGAGCATTTTCTTAGTACTATTAAACCCATCAGTTGTTAAACGATAGAAATAAATCCCGCTTGATAATCCGCTTGCATTAAAATCTACAGTATAAATCCCAGACTTTTGGAAATCATCAACAAGAGTTTTTACAGTCTCACCCAGAGAATTATAAACAATTAATTTTATTTTAGATTGTTTCGCTAAGCTGTATTTTATTTTTGTTGATGGATTAAAGGGATTTGGATAATTCTGCTCCAATGAAAATGTTTTAGGTAAAGAAGTAAACTCATTCACATCCGTTGTTGTAATTTCAAAATCTGAAACTAAAACTTCACCAATGCTACCACCATGAATACCACCAATAATTGTAAGCTGAGCAAAAGTTTTAATTGTATCAGCAGACGCACGGAATTCATAATCTGTTGCAATAGTTACTTCAGATCCCCCTTCAGGAGTAATAGAAACACTATAAGTCTGTGCTGGTACATTTACATGCATCAAAATAGAATATTTTGTTCCAGCTGTATAAGCTAAATCTGCATCAGCGGTGTATTGTGAACCATCTCTAACATCAAATTTATTCTGGTCATTCAATCTGATAATAGCACTCAGTTCAGACCAGCCATCCATAATTGCTTCACCCTTTAACAAACTAACTGATGAATTTAAACTTTGTGCTGTTGGAATTAAATCAAATGAAGTAGTAAAAGTTCCAGTTTGTGGATTAACCGCATTATTAGATACAAAATTCAATTCATAATCATCTTCCATAAAGGATGGATTGAGTCTAGAATCGGGTACACCTCCCCATACCTCTAATTCATTTATTACCATAGCAAAGTAATTAAGTGTATCTTGAGAATTATAACTTCTAAAAACGAAATCTGTTCCTATCCTTATTGGTTCTATTGTTCCTTCCGGAGTAACATCAATAGAATATGTTTGTGCTTTTACATCCGCAATTACTTTAATTGAATAATTTTTATTTGCTTCAAATATAAGTTCATTTTCTGCTTCATATCCTGAACCATTATATGCATCCACTTTATTATCTTTAAAACGAACTAGAATTCCCATATTACTAAATGTAGCAACTTCACCTTTAGCTAATCCAGTTACTCCATCCATCGGACTATGTGTTGGAGTCACTGTCCATGTTGTATAAAACTTATCACTGAGTGATGCCGTTTTACTAAAGACAACTGGATCGTCTGGATCAACATATACAGCAGCTTCACCAGCCTTAAAGTCATCTATCCAGACTGTTCCGCTATAACTGACACCGCCATCATTTCTATCTTTACCAGGATTAAATCTAACCTTTGCAACACTATCCATTCCAGCATCAAAAGCGATTGATGAAAAATCAAATAAGCACTTATGCCACTCACCATCAGCAGCAATTTTTGCATAAGTATAAAAATAAGAAATATTGTTCCCTTGCGGATTGATCAAATCCATTCCGATTGGTAAGGAATCTACTGCGTTATCGTTAATTGTTGCACCAACATCAACTTTTGCCATGATCGATATATAGGGATTGTTTCGTAAATTTAGATAAAAATCTTTACTCCCTTTAAAATCCAAAATCACACCAAGATAGTAATTATCTAAGCTATTTGTAATAAATTGAAAAGTCTCACCGTCTCTATCTGCTGATATTTTTCCTCCAGCCCAATTATTTGCCCAGAAAGAAGTATCAACATCACTGTTAAAGTCTTGCTGATAAGAGGTTTCGTTACTGTCAGAAGGTATGAGACCGCCAATTACTTCATATGCCCCAATATCATAACCATCACCTTGCGGTCTCTCAACACCAAGTATATCAACACTCGGGGCACCATCTGCTGAACCAGCATCTACTAATTGAGAACTACCTGTGGCAGGTGCAAAATCCCAATTGTTATAATCATTCAATAAGTTAAAAACATTTCTACTAATAACATTATGATCTGAAACTGAACTCCCATATTCTACAACTAAGTCTGTTGCAACATTATTTCTTATAATATTTCCTGAACTTGAAGTACCATCTTTCTTTGCATCAATTCTTATCCATGGAGGACCTTGAGTAGCTGATATGTTTGGAACAGGCAAAACAGTATTATTAATATACTTTGAATTATACGAACCGAGAACCGTTATACCATGCCAATGTTCAGTAACTACAACGTTATTCTCAAAAACAGCATTTGTCGTTGAACCGTCAAAAATTACAATACCTTGAATCGGTCCAACAAACGGGATTGTATCAAGACCGGTATCACTATAAACATAGTTACCTCTAACAATCAGTCCATTTGAGTCTCCCCAGCCTTGTATTCCATCCTCATGATTTCCTACAATATGATCAGCATCCAATTCTACAGCATTACAAACAGTATTATATTCTATTACTGTGTTATTAGCACCCGCATTTCTTATTCCATCACCAGAATAAATTTCAATAAAATTTTTACTTATATGTGCATTTTGAGCTTGACTCATTAATGTAATAGCATATGCTACATTTTTAAAGTGATTACTTTGTGTAATATTATCTATTCCATAATCTCTTATTCCACTCCAGACACTATCACGCCAATTTTGAATTGACCAATTTCTAGTGTCATAAGCTGAGCGGAATTCACAGTCTTGTACAACATTATTTTCAGAAGAAGTTCCAAACGTAAGAAGTACTCCATTTTCAAAACTCCCAGGGCTTTCGTATCCTCTATTCCATTCTGGAGTAAACAGTATCCCATCTAAAAGCCAATTGCTACCGACTACATTAATTTTAAACATGTATGGCGTGTGCCCTTCATCTGCTTTAATTACAACTGGTAAACTATGAGAACCAGTAAGACTAAAATTATTACCGTGATATCCAGAACGTAAAATTAATGTATCACCATCGTTGATAGTTTTAGAAAGTAAAACCATTTTTAATTCATTCCACGGATTCTCAGAAGAACCATCATTACTTATCAATCCATTGACTGGATCGAGATAATAATTTGAGGCTATTACCGATGAACCGTAGAATACTATGATCACAAGAAATATCTTAAATAATTTATTAATCATTGAAGTCCATAAATTTTTATGATGAAATATTATTTTATTAAAAGTATTTTCATCGTTTTTAAAAAAGCTTTATTCGCATAACTACCTTCATTTCTCAGATGTAAGGTTAAATGCGTTATTTTTTTGCAGCTACCTGGATCAACTTCCTTATTAACTAATTCTTTGAATAAATATTAGAATATCCATTAATTCAATACCAACAATAAACTTAGAAATAAAATTAACGGCCCATCCATCCACCATCAACTAAAACAACAGAACCATTTAGGTAATCAGAAGCTGGAGAAGAAAGAAAAACAACTGTACCCATAAGATCTTCAGGTGTT
>JBDLIN010000185.1:0-7715 GCA_039714835.1 Bacteroidota bacterium
AGGAGTGAAAGTCCATTGATATACTAATGAGACAATCATAAACGGCCAAGGTTTATATCCAGCTTCAGCAAAGATCAATGATCTCTCATCAAGAGTAAATATCTCAGATTCAGAAGCAATATTCGTTTTATCATATCCGGCACGTAGTATAAAAGGCATACCCATTGGATCAATCTCACCAGCTAGATTAAGTCTTCCCGTATTTGGTCTTTTCTCTAATCTCTGATAACTTCCATGTATTCTAAATAAACTCATTACATCGAGCATCAATCCACCATACCAGCCATTTGCATCATCCATGGTTGCATTTTCCAACATTCTCATTTTACTATTAACAACTTGGTTTTCTTGATCATAGTTAAAACGATCAATCTCATATAGCGCGTCAAAGTATGAAGGAATATACTGTTTCCCATTCCAAGTTCTTTCTAACTTAACTCTGAGGTTGACTCCAGTAAAATCAAAGTTAAATAATGCTCCCACTGCAGATCCTGATCCAAAATCAAGAATCTGAGTGTATGCATAATAAAGTTCTAAACTTGTCACCCCAGTGCTAAAGATCGGAAACCCAATATCTGCAGAGGCTATCTGAATACTTCCTTTATCATCTGTAGGTATAAATATCTGTGTTGAATCATCAAAATATCCATCAACATATCCAACACGTTTATCAATGTCAGTTACATAAGAAAGGCCTAAACTCATTCCCCCAATTACTGGAATCATACCCAGTGAGGTAAATTTTAGCGGCCTCACATAACCTCGTATTCCCAAGATTCCAGCATTTGCTAGATTTGCGTATCCAGTTTCCACACCCCAGGTTTCCATATCTACATCGGCTACAATCCCTATTGTTCTAGAATCAAAACTAGGACTGTTGTTATATAAGTACATAATATTGCCGTAACCTAAGGTTGCATAATCTAATGCTCCTACTCTGATATAGACAGGATCATGTTTTCGACCCCATCTTAAGTATCTTATAATGGAAAGATAATCTGAAGATGTTAAAAAATTCTCTGTTCTAAGATTCCCTTCTTGATCGAATTCCAGATTTAGATCCAATCCTGCTCCGAAATTACCGATAGCAATTTCCGGTCTGAATCGGAATGTAAAATATGGATCTCCATCGATCATACTGAGTCCGAAACCACCATCAATAACTGCTCCTTCATTAATTACATTTTCGAATTGAGCATTAATATTGATAGATGTGAGCATTACAAGCAGTAATAAGTATTTTTTCATCTTTTCCCCTATTTATTAACAACAATTTATTAGTGATTATTCTACTATTTAAGGATAATTGATAAAAACTTATCCCAATTTAAACCGTTAAATGATAAAATCGTATTAAACTTAACATAATATGTGCCAATATTTGTGTATCGATTCCTGAGAGTTGATACCTCTTCCCCAGTTAAACTGTACATTTTCATTATGATTTGCTCATTTTTATTAACATAAAATGAGATTGTGGTTGATGGATTTATACTTTATAACACACACATCTAGATCGAGGTTGTCTCAAAAAAACTAATTATTGTCTTTGTATGTTTACCCACCATGGTGTGTATAGTCCTGGAATAGGTTGACTAAATAGAATTATATAAATTCTGTAATTGAGGTATTAGAAGAATTGAACTTTTCAATACATAAAAAATCTTTGCGAACTCTGCGTAATTCTTCGTGCTCTTTGCGGTTAAACTTTTTTTTGAAATAATGCTTTTTAATTCTCACCAATAAGCTTTTCCAATTCTTCGTAAATGGAAATTAATACATGTAAATATTCAGATTTGATACGATTAAATATTTCCCTCGAATCTTCTCGATTATAGATATGAGTAGTAGTATTCCTATCCTCTAACATTTTAAGAAATAATTCTTCATCTGAAAATAGACCATACTTAAATGCGTTTTTCAAACAGTCTTTAGGAGAACGGCAAATAATTCCCTTGTCTTCTAGAAAAATTTTAAGTGCTTTCCATAATAATTCAAATGTAAATTCAAATCTCTGTATTACTCCATCTTCTCCTAATTCATCTTTTGCCAGTTCGATTCCATTTGAGAGAGTTTGAACAGCTTCTTTGAATTTTGTTAATGAATATTCCATCTCATTTTTCATAAATCACTTTTCCTGTATCTAAAATAATTTTTCGAAAACCATCTTCAACTTCATTTAAGAAAACAATATCAACAGAATAAAGTCCGGCAATTTCTTCAATATTTTCCTTTAAATTTCTTACAACACTTTTTTCTATTTTATCACTATCAATTGCAATGTCAAAATCTGATCCGTCTCTTGAACTTCCCTTCCCCCTTGAACCAAAGAGTAGAATTCTTTTAGGACTAACAAGTGCATTGATCAAATATATAATCTTATCTAATAATATTTCTTCTTTTACTTTCATTAGTTTCTATAAGAAAATAATTTTATTCTCTTTACAACATAATGGAAGTTGACGAGACAATCAATTTAAAATGGGAAAACCCCACACTTCCGTGCAGGGCTTTCTTTTGTACATCTTCTCCAAACCTAATTTAGATTATCTCAATTGTTTTAGGTTTTATTCTCTCATGCTTTGGTAATGTTACAGTCAATTGTCCGTTTTCAAATTTAGCATCGATCTTGTTGCTGTCAATACTGTCAGAAACGTTAAACTTTCTATAAAAATTACCAACTTCGTTTTCTTGCAGAACATATTTACGATTTGTAGCTTCATCGTAATTTATTCTTCCCATCATTACCAAGCTGCCATCTTCTAGTTTTACCTTCACATTATCTTTAATAACACCAGGCATACTTGCAACTAGGAAAAAATTATCTTCTGTTTCATATATATCTACCATAGGTGCAACCCATGATTCTTTTTCTAAGGCTTCGTCCCAATCGTGAGATTGTTTTACCTTTATTATTTCTTTTTTGTCAGTCATTATTAACCTCCGTTATTTCTTGTCATTTTCATCATCAACAACTTCGTATGAAGCATCTTCAACTTCTTTATCATCTTTCTTTTCATCTGATGCAGCTTCCTCTTCTTGTTGAGCACCAGCAGCTTCTTCTTGCCCAGGTTGCCCTTGAGCACCTTGCTGTGCATATAATTCTTGAGATACTTCATTCCAAACTTTTGTCATTTCATCTGTAGCAGATTTAATGGCTTCAGTATCATTAGTTTTTAGTGCATCTTCAACTTTAGTGATCTCTGTTTCAAGTCTGGTTTTAACATCAGCAGTAACTTTATCACCAAGTTCCTCAATTTGTTTCTTTGTTTGGAAAATTAAATTATCAGCGTTGTTTCTAACTTCTACACCTTCTTTTTTCTTCTTATCTTCAGCAGCATGTTCTTTTGCTTCATTTTTCATTTTCTCAATGTCAGATTCATCTAATCCACTTGAAGAAGTGATTTTAATGCTCTGCTCTTTACTAGTCGCTTTATCTTTAGCCGCAACATGCATAATTCCATTTGCGTCAATATCAAAACTAACTTCAATCTGTGGAACTCCTCTTGGTGCTGGAGGAATATCTGATAATTGAAATCTTCCTAATGTTCTGTTATCAGCTGCCATTGGTCTTTCACCTTGTAACACGTGGATGTCAACAGAAGGCTGATTATCAGATGCAGTTGAGAAGACTTCACTTTTCTTAGTTGGAATTGTAGTGTTGGCATCAATTAATTTTGTCATAACACCACCGAGAGTTTCAATTCCAAGTGAAAGAGGAGTAACATCTAAAAGCAATACATCTTTAACATCACCAGCTAATACACCACCTTGGATAGCTGCACCGACTGCAACAACTTCGTCAGGATTAACACCTTTATGTGGTTCCTTTCCAAAGATCTCTTTAACTTTTTCCTGAACTTTTGGAATTCTAATAGATCCACCTACAAGAATTACTTCATCAATCTGAGAAGCTGAAACTCCAGCATCTTTGATTGCATCTTGGCAAGGTTGAATTGTCTTTTGAATAAGATCATCAACTAACGATTCAAATTTTGCTCTTGAAATATTTATATTCAAATGCTTTGGCCCATCTTGAGTTGCAGTAATGAATGGTAAATTCACATCTGTTGCCATAGATGAAGACAATTCTATCTTAGCTTTTTCAGCAGCTTCTTTTAATCTCTGTAATGCCATAGGATCATTTCTTAAGTCGATACCTTCTTGACTCTTGAATTCATCAGCAAGAAAATCAATTACTCTTTGATCAAAATCATCTCCACCTAAGTGAGTATCACCATTAGTAGATTTAACTTCAAATACACCTTCACCTAATTGGAGAATAGAAATATCAAAAGTACCACCACCAAGATCATAAACAGCAACTAATTCTTCTTTATTCTTTTTATCTAAACCATAAGCTAAAGCTGCAGCTGTTGGTTCGTTAATTATTCTCTTTACAGTAAGTCCGGCAATTTCGCCAGCATCTTTTGTAGCTTGTCTTTGTGAGTCATTAAAATACGCAGGTACAGTAATAACAGCCTCTGTAACGTCTTGTCCAAGATATTCTTCAGCAGTTTTCTTCATCTTTTGAAGAATCATTGCACTAACTTCCGGAGGTGAGTATAATCTATCTTCTATTTTTACACGTGCAGTTTTATTATCACCTTCAACAACTTGATAAGGAACTTCACTTATTTCATTTGATACTTCATCAATTCGTCTTCCCATAAATCTTTTAACTGAAAATACTGTATTAGTTGGGTTTGTAACTGCTTGACGTTTTGCAGGCTGTCCAACTAATCTTTCATCATTTTTCGTAAATCCTACAATAGATGGAGTTGTTCTTCCACCTTCAGAATTTGGAATTACTACTGGATCATTTCCTTCCATAACTGATACACATGAATTTGTTGTACCTAAATCGATTCCTATTATTTTTCCCATAATGTTTTATTCTCCTTGTAATTGTAAAAAAGCGGCAGGGTTTTACCGCTTTTGATTTATTTAATTTTTATAACTTTTTCTTCCGGAACTTCTGGCTGAATTTTCTTCAGTTTAATGATTAATATTCCATTATTGAATTCAGCGTTTACTTTATCTGATTCAACCTCGAATGGTAAAGTAAAAGTTCTTTTAAAGCTTCCGAATTTTCTTTCTTTTCTGTAACAATTTTGTTCTTCAGAAATGATTTCGCTTTTCTTTTCACCTTCAATTGTTAAAATGTTATCTTGCAATGTTAATTTTAAATCTTTTTTATCAACACCAGGAACTTCTGCTGTTACGATAACTTGTTCGTCCTTTTCACTGATATCAATTCGTGGCGAATATTCATCAGAAGCAAAAGGAGTAGTAAAAGGTGAAAAATCATCAAAATATTTTTGTATTGTATTATGTAAGCTTTCTATTTCTCTTAACGGCTCAAATTTTACTAGTGTCATGGTTTAATCTCCTTTTTCTTTCGTTTTCTCACTATGACTTAAACAAACCTTGTGCCAAGACGATGATATCGCCATAACTCATTATTATATAATATGTTATAAAGATTGTGTTGATTTTTGAAATTTTGATTTATCTGACAGATTATAAGCACATTTGACAAATTTTTGTTATAATGACTGTGTTAGCGTCATAATTACAGTAATAAATTGAGGAATGAATATGAGTTCATCATTTGATATTGAAGAGATGGATATAAAATTAGATACCGAGTTTATTGGTTCAAACTTTATAATTTATGATGAAGTAAACTCAACTAATGAACAGCTATTATCTGATGAAAATATTAAAAATCATGGGACAGTACTTCTAGCTGAAAACCAATTTGTTGGACGAGGAAGACTCGGAAGAAAATGGCTTTCAGAAAAAGATATGTCGTTAACGTTTTCAATTTTATTAAATGAAGACATAACGCCAGATAAATTAAATTTAATTAACCTTGGTGCATCTCTTGCTGTTGCTAAATCATTAGAAAATCTTTACCAGTTGGATGTTCACTTAAAATGGCCGAATGATGTTTTAATTTCAAATAGAAAAATTTCAGGAATATTAGTTGAGTCTACCTCTAAAGGTAAAAACATTGAACGTGCTGTGATTGGGATAGGGATAAACGTAAATCAACCGGCATTCGAGGGAAAATTTATGATGACACCTACATCAATAAGACGTGAATTTGGCAAACCCGTTAAGCGAGAAAGACTTATAAGTGAAATACTAAATGAATTTGAAGAAATCATTACACAAATAAATAAAAAACAAGAAGTGGTTTTGGATGCATGGCGCTCAAGATGTAATTGGATAGGTGAAAAAGTAAAAATTGAGAATGTTGAAGAAAGTATATTCGGCATATTTGAAAATATTGATTCCGATGGATTTTTACTGCTTCGTCAAAAAGATGGGACAAAAAAAATCATTAATGGAGATGTATCGTTGAGGAAAATGTAACTGGATGTTTACTCCACAGAAAGCGGAGCTGTATTCTGGATACTAGATCCTTGATACTGGATATTGCAACTTGTAACGTGAGAGTTGATAACTTGCTACTTGTAACTTAAAAATGAAAGTTTACTTCGATAACGCTGCTACAACACAAATACACCCAAAGGTGTTGGAGAAAATGCTTCACATCATGAATGATGATTTTGGAAATCCGTCTTCATTTCATTCAATTGGAAGAAAAGCAAAGGTTGCGATAGAAGAAGCAAGAGAAATTGCTGCGGAATTCATCGGTGCTAATCCTAGTGAAATATACTTTACAAGCGGTGGAACGGAATCAATAAATTTTGCTCTTAATGGAATTGCTAAAACTAATTTAGATGATACTGGCAGAAAACACTTAGTTACAAACCAAATTGAGCACAAAGCAGTTTTAGAAAAATTTAATAACTTATCTCACGAAGGTTTTAAAACGACTTTTATCCCTTCTGAGAAAAGTGGTTTTATAGATCCACATTCAATTGCAAATGCAGTCACTCCAAGAACTTCGTTAGTTTCAACAATGTTGATAAATAATGAGATCGGAACAATAAATGACATCCCAATAATTTCACAAATGATATCACAAGATGACCTCTATCTTTTTACTGATTCTGTTCAGGCTTTTGGAAAGATTAGAATTAATGTAAACGAACTTAATGTTGATTCACTATGTGCTTCTGCGCACAAACTCTATGGACCTAAAGGGATTGGTCTGCTTTATGTAAAAAGCGGTACTCCCCTATCACCGCTACTATACGGTGGTAGTCAGGAACGTAATCGCAGAGCCGGAACAGAAAATGTTGCCGGGATAGTTGGATTTGCAGAAGCAATTAGAATTGCTGATGATGAAATGGAGGAGAATTACTCCGCTGTTAAAAATCTAAATAAGTATTTTATACAAAATCTTCTGGATCAGTTCGGTGATACTATTGAGATTAATGGAGGTGATAATACTTCCCCATATATTTTTAGCGTTACTTTCAAAAGTGATTTTTACAATAATGATTCCGAGGGAATGCTCATGTTCCTTGATATTAATGGAATATCAGCTTCTCAAGGTTCAGCTTGTACATCCGGGACTCTTAAAGCTTCTCATGTAATATTAGGGATAAGTAAATCAACTAAAGATGCAAATGGAACAATGCGCTTTTCCTTTTCTCCTCAAAACACCTTTGAAGAAGTTGAATATGTAATTGATATATTGGTCAAGTTATCAAAGAATTTTAGGAAGTAAATCTTTTAGAGACTATCAAGAAGTGATCTTGATTTTTAAATTATCAACAAGAGATTGCTTCGTC
>JBDLIN010000186.1:0-7708 GCA_039714835.1 Bacteroidota bacterium
GTGTAAATTTTATTAGTTTCAACATCATAAAACATTAATTCCTCGATATCCCCTTTTATAATATAATAAGTATGGTCTGTTAACTTGTCTATGGAATTTGGATAAAATTCAGATTTTTTAATTATTCTGCTATTCATATAACTATCCACCCTCAGTTTGATCTTCATTGCAATTTTACTTTTCTTTTTCTTAAACTCCTTTGCTTCATCTATGGGCATATAAATAAAAATTCTTGATGATAGTTCATCCTCATTGAGATTAGTATAATCATCATAATCTATATTGCTTGCAATGTAATAATCCTTATAGGCACCAAATAATCCCATCTTTTTCTGATTTAATGTCATAAGAATCTCTTCACTTAACAAATCGACCACAATCTGGTCAGGTTCAACGAAGTTATTAAAATCATTACGAACTGAAAGATCTGCAGCATGCTGAGCCATAAAGTATCTTTCAAACTCAGCATCATAATTAAAAGCGTTAGGCTGGTAACTGATCTCCTTAACAAATTCCAGATACAGCCCTTTACCTATTTTCTGCTCATCCATACTTTTAATTCTAGCTAGGTAATCTTTATTTTTTTCAAATTCATCTTTTATTGAAACTTGACAAAATTCCTCAAAAAACGGAGCAATATTTGTACTATCTATATTGATAGAATTAGTTCCATTTTGAGAAAATATATTCATTGTAGACAATAATATTATTGCTAAGATAAATTTTAACATAAAATTCTCGTAATTCTTCTATTTTTATTTAAATAATTTATTAGTAGCTCAATTATTATACCATTATACAAAATTATTTTCAAATACTTTTTAAAAATCAAAATAAGATAAATATCTCTTGACAATGATATTTCAAACAGTTAAGTTATAAAATAATACTTCTACCTTGAGAGAAACGTTTTGAATATTGTTTTGAACTTTCTCTCTTACATTTATTGTGCTTCTCCCAAGGCGTGTTCCTTAGTCATTGAAAATAAAATATCTAAACTATAATTATTGTTAAGGATGAGAAAAAATTGATGATAATTAAAAAGATCTTTTACCTAATAATATTTTTAGTAGTTACGTTTTTCAATAGCTTCACCCAATCAACTGAATCACTTGGATTGGAAAACCAATTAATTACATCCATGAAAATTGGTTATGGGACTATTGCAGTCGGGACCAATGGCAATGGGATTTATTGGCAAAATTTATATTCACTACCTGACAGCGGATGGGAAAATATTGAATTAAATAATGTAAATGTTCGTAGTGTATATCCACATAAAAGCGGTCCCTTAGGCTGGGCAATTGGTATTGGCGCTGCACCAAGCGAAACTGATTCCGAATATGTTTACTGTAGTTATCTAGGTGGGAGCCAAAACTGATGAGTTACGGAATAGATACAAATTTCACTAATGAAATAGATGGTATTGACGGCTTTCCAGATCCAACTATTTGCGGTGAGACTTTTGCACTTGGAGGAAGTATATTATATAGACGGTTCTTTACCGATACAACATGGCATAGTGTTTATCAAGCATACGAAGGAGGATTTTCAACTTTAAAAGCTAGAGAAAGATTCGCATATGTTTATGCCGGAGGTTCTGAAGGATTTGCTGGTATTATGCTAATTCGATCTTCTAATAAAGGTGATTATTGGGAACATCTTTATCCTGGTATTCCCGTAACAAGCGTTGATTTCTGGAGTGTTGAGGAACATAAGATTATAGTAACAGATGGTTTCGGCGTTCGAATTTCTATGAATGATGGTTTAGATTGGAGTAAAATTTATACAACAGATTCTTTGTACATCAAATCATTATCATTTACCAATGAAGGAGAAAGAATCGTTATTGCTACGAACACAAAATATTATGATCTACCAAGAACATATTTATTTATTAGTGATGATGATGGACAGAGTTGGGAGAAGATAACTCCACCAATCAATGATATCATAGTTAATATGGATATTGGAAATGATGAAGATATTTATTTAGCTACAATTATGTCCGGTGTATATAAAGTAACATTACCAGATGTAAAGGTTGATGAGCATAGTAACGACAATAATGTAAACGGTTTTAAGCTTTATCAAAACTATCCAAACCCGTTCAATCCAAGTACAACAATAAAATATTCTATTCCAATTGTAGAGCGAGATTTATCTCGCTTAAAAAATAGCGAACTAAAGTTCGCTTTACAAAATGTAACACTAAAGGTTTACGACATCCTCGGAAGAGTAGTAACAACACTTGTAAATGAACAACAGTCTCCAGGAGAATATGAAGTAACATTTAATCCAGTATCCTAACAAGCCAGCATCTAGTATCTGGAATATATTTTTATAAGTTGGAAACTAGTACAGGATTTATAGAAACAAAAAAACTTTTACTGTTGAAATGATTAAATTGTATATACATGAAACATAGATATGGAGGACCAAGATGAAAACAGAAGAAAAAACACGAAGAAAAAAAACATTTGAGCCCTTTTATTCAGATATTTTAGAACTTTCACAAAAAAAACAGATATCGCTCAATGAAGCGCGCAGAGAGTTGATTAAAAAAGAATCAAAGAAAAAACAGAAAAAGTAGCTTTTCTATTGTTTGAGGCATCCATAATCTTGTATTTAACTTATTCTACTATAAATAATTGCTTTCTTACAGCTTATTATAAACTCCAATCTGACAACTCTCCTATGGTATAGTGTAATTATTAAAGGAAAATCCTTTTATTTCCTATTTTATAATACTTTAATTTTTCATTATTTTTATTTAACATTTTCTATACTGGATATATGGTAAGATTATTTACTCTAAATAAATATTTCATGCATTATAAAGGTAAGTTAGCACTGGGAGTTTTATTTATTCTCATTTCTGATATCACCCAAGTCTATATCCCTCTCCTTTTGAAAAAGAGTATTGACGCAATTCAGAATAATTTAAGTTATGATCTAATAGTCAACAATGCATTAATGATTGTTGGAGCCGCAGTAATCAGCGGTGTTTTCAGATTTTTGATAAGAGAAACTATCATTGTTGTTTCTCGTAAAATTGAATATGATCTTCGCCAAGATTTTTGGAAACATCTGCTAAAACTGTCCTATAGATTTTATCAGAATAACTCAACTGGAAATATAATGGCTCATGCTACTAATGATATTGCTGCAGTCCGTATGTATGTTGGTCCTGCTGTTATGTACTCAATTGACACAATAATAAAATTTATAATTGTTATTTCAATTATGATAACACTCAGTGCTGAACTGACACTCTATTCTTTACTCCCTTTGCCAATACTCTCTTATCTTGTTTATAAATTAAGTAAAAAAATCCACAAGAAATTCACATTAATCCAGGAGAAGTTCTCCGATCTTACTGCGAAAGCACAGGAAAACTTTTCCGGTGTGCGTGTTATTAAATCGTATGTTCGTGAAAAACATGAAATAGATGATTTCGCTGAGATGAGTGATGAATATCTGAAAAGAAACATGGATAAAGTAAAAATACAAGCTTTATTTATGCCCCTTCTTTTTCTGATAACAGGTTTTTCAATTATAGTTGTGATTTTAGTTGGTGGAAGTATGGTAATAAATAATCAACTTACCCTTGGTGACATTATTGCCTTTATTGCCTATTTAGCTCTTCTGATCTGGCCGACAATAGCTTTTGGCTGGGTAGCAAATATTATTCAGCAGGCAGATGCAAGTCTTAAAAGACTTCATAAAATCTATAATGAAAAAATTGAAATTGAAGATTCACCTGATACTGATTATTCAGTAGAATCGATAGGAGGAACAATAAAATTTGAGAACGTATCATTTAAATATGGAGAAAATCAGAATGAGGTTCTTAGCGACATCAACATCGAAATCCCTAAAGGCTCAACACTTGCGGTAGTTGGTCATACTGGAGTCGGTAAAAGCAGCTTTGTCAATCTAATTCCGCGACTTTATGATACAACAGCAGGTAAAATATTTATTGATGGAAAAGAGATAACAACTATTCCTCTTTCAAGATTAAGAGAAAACATCGGTATTGTACCTCAAGAAACCTTTCTTTTTTCAGATACTCTTAAAAACAATATTCTTTACGGATTAAAAAATGTGGATGAAGAACTTCTTCATTCAGTTTCCGAAATATCACAGCTAAATAAGGATATAAAAGAATTCCCTAGAAAGTATGAAACGATTCTCGGAGAAAGAGGCATCACTCTTTCAGGAGGTCAGAAACAAAGAACATGTTTGGCAAGGGCATTAGCAATCAATCCGAAAATTTTAATACTTGATGATAGTTTGTCTGCAGTTGACACAAAAACTGAAGAAGAAATATTACAAAACTTAAAAGAGTATATGAAAGATAGAACCAGCATTATTATTAGTCACAGAATATCAACAGTAAAAGATGCTGATAATATAATCGTTATTGCTGATGGAACAGTAAAAGAAGAAGGAAAGCACGAACAACTTGTCGAACTTGGGGGAATATATTCAGAGTTATATAATAAACAATTGCTGGAAAAAGAATTGGAAGAGATATTATGATATCATCTATTATCCTGCATCCAGCATCTAGAATCCAGCAACCAGAACATGTCTGACTTAAATATTGAAGATGAAATATTAGGGAAAGCTTACGATGGTAAGCTGATGAAGAGATTGCTTGGTTATGTAAAACCATATTCCAAGTATGTAGTAATTGCTATTTTAATGAATGTAGTTGTTGCTGCACTTGGACCTGTTCGACCATACCTGACAAAAATTGCAATTGACGATTATATCGTAAACAGTGATTACAATGGATTAATAATAATTTCTGTACTACTGATAGGAACACTCCTCTTTCAAGCAATTGTTCAATATTTTCTTACTTATTTTACACAGCTAATGGGACAAAAAATAATTTTTGATTTGCGTACAAAGCTCTTTGCACATATACAAAAATTAGCTCTTAAGTATTTCGATAAAACTCCCATTGGCAGATTAGTTACACGAGTTACTAATGATGTCGAATCGCTAAATGATCTTTTCTCTTCCGGTATTGTAATGATCTTCAGTGATGTTTTCATCATTATTTGGATATTGGTCTTCATGTTTTTCATGTCTTGGCAATTAACATTAGTTTCACTTTCAGTTTTACCGATCTTAGTCTATGCAACATTTCTCTTTAGAAAAAAAGTAAGAGAATCATATAGAGATGTTCGTTTTCAGTTAGCCCGCTTGAACAGTTATATGCAGGAGCATGTTTCTGGCATGAATATCATTCAAATATTTACAAAGGGACAAGACGAAACTGATAAATTTGCTGACATTAATGCTGGTCATAGAAAAGCCAACATTGATTCTATTTTCTACTATGCTATTTTTTATCCGATTGTCGAAATATTAAGTTCGTTTGCTATTGCACTGATTATTTGGTACGGTGGAGGTAATGTTGTTCAAGGTACTATGACAATTGGCGTTCTTTTTGCTTTTATTCAATATACTGAAATGTTTTTCAGACCAATTAGAGACCTTTCTGAAAAATATAATATTATGCAAACTGCAATGGCTTCATCTGAAAGGATATTCAAACTTTTGGATAATGAAACTTTTATTAATGACCCAGTTTCACCCAAACGACTTTGTAAATTTGAGGGAAATATTGAATTTAAAAACGTTTGGTTTGCTTATAACAAGGATGATTATGTTTTAAAAGATATTTCTTTCAATGTCTATGCAGGTGAAACTGTTGCTATTGTTGGAGCAACCGGTGCGGGTAAGTCAAGTATAATAAATCTGCTGAACCGTTTCTATGATATTAACAAAGGTGAAATATTAGTAGACGAATTAGATCTTAGGACAATAACTAAAGAAGATCTGCGGAAGCACATTTCAATTGTTCTTCAAGATATCTACTTGTTTTCTGGTACAATAAAATCAAACATTAACCTTGGTGATAGTTCAATCAGTGATGAAGAGATAGTACAAGCTGCTAAGACTGTAGGAGCACATGATTTTATATCCAAACTTCCTAATCAATATGATGAAGTAGTAAAAGAGAAAGGGGCTACTTTAAGTGTTGGTCAAAAGCAGTTGATCTCCTTTGCTCGTGCCTTAGCATTTAATCCTCAAATATTGATACTGGATGAAGCAACCTCAAGTATCGACACTGAATCAGAAATCCTTATCCAAAAGGCTATTCAAAAACTACTGCTTGGAAGAACATCTATCGTTATTGCACATCGTTTATCTACAATACAGAAATCTGATAAAATAATTGTGCTTCACAAAGGTGAAATTAAAGAAGTGGGTACTCATCAGCAGCTTTTGAACAAAAGAGGAATTTATTATAAGTTGTATCAGCTTCAATATAAAGATCAGGAAATATTAAAAAATTAATTGGAGAAAACAGTGAACAGTTTTATGACAATCCAGAGACACATCCTTGAAGGAGAAAAAAAGCATCCAGAAGCAACAGGAGAATTGTCTGCACTATTATCTGATCTTACCATGGCAGCGAAAGTGATATCATTAGAGGTAAATAAAGCAGGACTTGTGGATGTACTTGGGTTTACAGGCGATCAGAACATTCATGGAGAACATGTAAAAAAACTTGATATGTTTGCACACGAGATAATGATACACGCTATGAATCATGGGGGACATTTAGCAGTAATGGCATCAGAAGAAGAAGAAGATATAATTCATATCCCGGAAAGACACCATATAGGCAAATATGTTCTACTTTTTGATCCGCTTGACGGTTCTTCAAATATTGATGCAAATGTTTCTATTGGAACGATCTTCTCCATCTACGAAAAAATTTCTCCTGATGGTGAGCCAGGTACCATGGAGGATTGTTTACAAGCCGGACACAAACAAGTTGCCGCCGGTTATGTGGTTTATGGTTCAAGTACAATTATGGTTTATACTGCTGGGGATGGAGTTCATGGTTTTACACTTGATCCTGCGTTTGGTGAGTTTTTACTTTCACACGAAAATATTCAAACACCCAAAACAGCAAATATTTACAGCTTGAATGAAGGGAATTACAAATACTGGCATAAAGGATTGAAGAAATATATTAAATATGTTCAAGATGCAGATGACCGTAGAGGGAAACCATATTCTTCTCGATACATTGGTTCGATGGTGGCAGACATTCACCGCAATTTGCTTTATGGTGGTATTTTTATCTATCCTGCAGATAAGAGAAGTCCTAGCGGGAAGTTGAGATTGCTTTATGAATGCAACCCGATGGCTTTTATTGTTGAGCAGGCCGGAGGAAGAGCAATTGACGGAAAGCAAAGAATATTAGATATCGAACCTAAAAATCTTCATCAAAGGGTACCGATCTACATTGGTAGTGCAAGTGCCGTTAATATGGTAGAAAAATTTATTGCTGATGAGAATGGATATTAAAATATTTTTCTAAACTAAAATTACTTTATCTTACTCAATCCGTTAGTAAGTCTTTGGGCTAATTCTGATAAAGAAATATTTTCAAATTCTAGTTTGGTTGATTTTATCAGTATCTCGGGTGCATCACCGTTTCCTTCTAAATACTTAACGAGACCATATCCTAATCTGTATCTATCATTTTCGAGGGGAATAAATTCAGCAAATGAATCTACTAATGAATAAACCTGTTTTTCAACTGTTGAATCTGAAAAAGGTTTAACTGGTGAAGGGGCTTTAGTTGCCATATTTTTTATCCAAAATTATT
>JBDLIN010000187.1:0-7693 GCA_039714835.1 Bacteroidota bacterium
TACTTTTATAGAATTCAGGTTTACCCCGACGCAGTCGGGGCTGGTGATTTTATTGATACTAAAAAGATGATCCTCCTCCGCTAAACAACAGCTACGGAGGACAGGTTCTGATGAAGTAATTAGTAAAATTGAAATCTAGCAATAGGAATTTATAATGCCAGTCTACGAATATATTTGTAATGAATGTAAAAATAGATTCATGTTACGAATGACAATTATTGAATATGATAAGAAAGGATCTCATTCATGTCCAGAGTGTAAAAGTAAAAATTTGAAGAGGATTTATTCTGCATTCACTGCTGTTACATCAAAGAAGAGTTAGTAAAATAAAAAAGGTGAGAAGTCCAGCCTCAAGTCCGACGGATAAATCCGCAAAAAAAAATGGCGAGTAGGCTCAGCTATACTTTTCTCACCTAAACGTAAATAGTAAAATCTATATCAAAATCTTAAACAATTATTCAAAGCTAATTGTGATGTAAATCACTTGATTATTAATTTGATTATATATGATTCTTTCCTTAAGTTAATTTTATAAATGTAAATTAAATTTCCTCCTTGATAGAAGCAAAGAAAATATTGGAACTACATTATTATATTCAGGGTATTGTTAGGTTTCTTCAAGTTAAACAGACTAGTTAGTAATAATCATTATTAAATAGATTCAATTGGTATCAAATTTCAAGTAAGTTTGTTATCTGATAAGCTAGTTACTCTTTACGTCAAATTTCATTATTAAATAAATCAATTAAAGGAAGTACGTCATGAGAAAGGGACTTATCTTCGTTACATTATTACTATGCATACCAGTATTTATTTTCTCTCAATCTTTTCAAGAATGGAACGGCAATGGTTGGGGACTTGGTCTTAACGAAGCTATGCCAGTTATTACAGATTTAGATTCTGACAATTTACTTGATCTATTGATCGGTACTTATACCGGTTCAATTCATCATTTTGAGCAGACTTCTATGAACTCAAATTCTTTTTCACTAGTTAAATATGATTTTAATCAGATCGATGTTGGAATATATGCATCACCAGCAATCACTGATATTGATGAAGATGGGCTTTTAGATTTGATAGTTGGGCAGTTTGATGGAAAATTATTTCACTATGAGCAAGTTACTGAAGATGCTGATAGCTTTATGCTGGTTACTGATCAATTTTTGCCAGCAGATGTTGATAGAAAAGCTAGTCCGTACTTTACAGATCTTGATGATGATAACTTACTTGATTTGATAATAGGAACTCTTTCCGGTAATCTCTTCCATTATGAACAAGAAGCTGCAGCTTCAGACAGTTTTATTTTAGTAACCGATAGTATAAATATTGATCTGCCGACAATGAGAACAAATCCAACAGTAACAGATCTTGATCATGATGGATTACTTGATCTGATAATTGGTGGAAATTTTGGAAGACTTGAATTTTATGAGCAAGATGTTGCAGGATCTAATAGTTTTGTTCTCATTTCAGATGATTTGATCGATCTTGATAACTACGTTTACAGTGGTACACGACCTTATTTTTATGATATTGATAGTGATGGTCTTATTGACCTACTCGTTGGAGAGATGGATGGTCTATATTATCATTTTGAGCAAACAGAGATTGATTCAGTTGAATTCAGTTTACAGTCTTCAAATATTCTTGGACTTATGGATGTCGGAAGTGGTGCTGCGCCATGCGTAACTGATCTTGATAATGATGATCTGATTGATATGATTGTGGGAGAATGGCATGGTAACATAAATCATTTTGAACAAGCTTCTTCAGGTTCTCTTGATTTTATTTTAGTATCAGATTCTTTAGGTGGCGAAAGTATTAGTGATTATTCTTATCCATCATTGACTGACTTAGATGGTGATGGATTATTTGATTTGATTATGGGTGAAAGAGATGGGACTTTGAATCACTTTGAACAGGACTCAGAAAATCCAAATTCATTCAATCTGGTTACAGAATTTTTTAATGGAATTGATATAGAAAGGTATGCATCTCCTTTTTTAATGGATATTGATGGGGACAATAGAATCGATATGCTTCTGGGTGAGAATGTTGGAAAATTATATGTCTATGAACAGCAAACTGTTGGTTCAAATATATTTGATCTGTTAATCGACAGTCTTGAAGTATCGGCTGATAAAAGTGATCCAGCACCATATGTTATTGATTATGATTCTGATGGACTATTAGATCTATTTGTTGGAAGAAGAACTGGAGAAATAGAACATTACGAACAGAATGAAGCAAACACATTTGACTTTAATTTAATCATTGATAAGTTTCAAAATATTGATGTTGGCAGGAGAGCAAGAGTTGCTTTTTCAGATATTAATGCTGACGGAAAGAAAGACCTTATAGTTGGTGAGCAAAGCGGCGGATTGCGTCTATATTTATATCAAAGCGGTACAGATATTCAAATGCCTGAGCCAGATAATTTACCGAATAAATTTCATCTTTCTAAAAACTACCCTAATCCATTCAACCCGACAACAAAAATCAGTTACTCCCTGCCTGCCGGCAGGCAGGAATACCAAGTAACACTAAAAGTCTTTGATGTCTTGGGTAGAGAATTAAGAACACTAGTCAATAAAGAACAATCAACTGGAAATTATGAAGTAGTTTTTGATGCCTCTGGTTTGACAAGTGGAATTGAATGCGCCTCTGGCGTATACTTTTATAGAATTCAGGTTTACCCCGACGCAGTCGGGGCTGGTGAATTTGTTGAGACTAAGAAGATGATATTGTTAAAGTAGGTGGTGGAAATAGTGACTTTTTAGATTTCTGTTAAATAAAGTTTGGAGGTATTTATTGTGGAAACGAAGTTATCCCTTCCTAAAAGAGTAATTATCCTTCGTTGGATTGCCAGAATTATAGGAACTTTAGTTGTAGTCTTTTTTTTAATGTTATTTATTGGAGAGTTTTTTCGTAAAGGCTATATAAGCTTTAACTATCCTTTAATGTCTGTCTTTATGGGATTATCAATGATCGGAATCCTACTAGCTTGGAGATGGGAAGGAATAGGAGGATTCCTTGGGGCAATTAGTATTGTTATCTTTGATTTAGTTAATATATTTTGGTATCAAACACCCAAAATGACTTCAACTATAATTGGTTCACTTTTATGGTTAATCCCCTCAATAATTTTTATATACTGTTGGTGGACAACCAAGGATAAATTAAAACAACAAGTTTTGAAAAGAAATGGGTGAATTAGATTAAATGTTTCCCGTCAGCGCTTACAGGACAACTTAGGGCTTGAAAACAAAGAAAATGATATTATTACGATAAAATAAAAAGGTGAGAAGTCCCAGCCAAGTTCTTCTCACCTAAATGTAAATAGTAAAATCTACAACTAAAATATAAAATTAAAAGTCAAACCTAGTTGTGATGAGAGTCACATACATTTCATCAGAAATCAAAAAAAAATAGAGTCGTAGCAAGAGTTAGATTTTGATACCCCAGTGTGTTACCATTGGCGTATTGGTGAAACTGTCGCTATGAGAGTGTGGGCTACTTTAAATTTAATTTTACTAATTCTAATTGATATCAATTTTTAATTGTTACAAATGGTTGCTAATGGCAATTGAAATTTCTTGACAATGCTCACTTCTTTCCTTAAATACTTACTATATTCATTACATTAATTCCACCTTGAGAGAAACGCCTGCCTGCCGGTAGGCAGGTTCTGAATACAGAATTGAATTTTCTCTTACGCATCTATTGGGCTTCCCTTAAGGTATCTTCTACACTAGAAATACAAATGGAGGACACCATGAATCGGTTATTTTACATGTTATTTATTATTCTGCTATATCTTTTTATAAATTCATATGCTCAAGTGCCTGAGTGTAAAGTTTTTAGTACTTCTAACTCATTTTCTCAATATGAACGATCAGATGAAATATTGAGAAACAATATTAAAACGCCTTCTCATAAATTTAATAATCGGGTTGATAAGGATATTCTTGAAAAGTATAGATTTAAATTAAAGACTAACAGCTTGTTAAAAACAATGGATTTTGACTCAAGCTCTGTTGTGGATAGTGTTTTAACAAAAGAAGCTTATGGTACCAAAGGAAAACATATTTATACTTACGATTCCAGAGGAAATAAGATTTCGGAGACTTCAGTAGATTGGGATGGAAACAAATGGGAGAATAATATTCGATTTACTTATTCCTATGATACAAATGGAAATAGGACTTCATCGTTATGGGAATTGGGGGATGGAAACGATTGGGAGAATTATTTGCGATATACGTATACCTATAATCCAAACGGAAATATGACTTTGGAGTTTAGAGAAGAATGGAATGGAAACGATTGGGTGAATGACAGGCAAATTACCTACACCTTTGATTCAAACGGTTATAGGACGTCATACTTTCGTGAAAATTGGGATGGCAGCAATTGGGTGAATGTTTGGCGATATACTTATACACGTGAACCAAACGGAAATTTGAGCACGAAGTTAAGGGAAGAGTGGGATGGTAGCAATTGGGTGAATGATCGGCGAGAAACTTATACCCGTGACCCAAGCGAAAATTGGAGATCGGAGCTAAGGGAAGAGTGGGAAGGCAGCAATTGGGTGAATGATAGACGAACTACTGATACCTTCGATTCGAACGGAAATACGATATCATCGTTACGTGAGGAATGGAATGGCAGCAATTGGGTGAATGATTGGCGATATACTTATACCTATGATTCAAACGGAAATACAATATCATCGTTACGTGAGGAATGGGATGGCAGCAATTGGGTGAATGATTGGCAATATACTTACACCTATGATCAAAACGGAAATAGGACTTCTAGATTAAAAGAAAATTGGGAAGGAAACAATTGGGTGAATGATTGGCGAGAGACTTTTACCTATGAATCCAATAACAGGAAAACTTCAGAGTTATGGGAAAATTGGGATGGAAACAATTGGGTAAATGATATTCGGGAAACCTACACTTATGAGCCAAATGGAAATATGATCGCAGGATTTTACGAGGAATGGGTAGAAGGAAATTGGATGCCAGGGGATGCTGTTATCGGTTTTTATGATTCTTTTGGCAGAAATCATACATTCTATACATCAGAAATTAGAGGATTTTATAGTACAATAACAGATGTTTCTGAAACAGATCTGGCTGATCTAAATTATTCATTATCACAAAACTATCCAAATCCATTCAATCCATCGACAGTAATCCAATATCAAATACCATCTACAGTCGATGCACTGAGCAAGGCCGAAGTGCAAGTAACACTTAAAATCTACGATGTACTTGGAAGAGAGATCACAACTCTCGTAAATGAAAACCAGAAACCAGATATTTACAAAGTCGTATGGAATGCAAAGGATCAGCCAAGTGGAGTATATTTTTTTCAGCTTAGAGCTAATGGTTTTGTGCAAAGCAAGAAAATGGTCTTAATCAGATAAGGAAATATTTCCTAAACGTAGATAATATGTAGGAAAAGAATAAAATTAGTAGACTGTGTTGAGCAGCAAGTTTTTGATACGACTTAATATGGAGGTTGAAATGTCATCAAAGGACTGTATTACAGTTTTTGTTTTAATTATATTTTCTCTATTTACTTCTTCTTGCAAGGAAGAACAACCAAATGAACCAAAAGGAGGAAATGAATCGTGCCCTGGTATTCCCACAGTAACCTACGAAGGAAAAGTTTATAATACAATACAAATAGGTAACCAATGTTGGCTGAAAGAAAACCTAGACGTTGGAAAAAGAATAGATGGAAACGATGACCAAACTGACAATGGAATTAAAGAAAAATATTGTTATGACAACGATACTGCCAACTGCAATACCTATGGTGGTTTATACCAATGGGACGAAGCTATGCAATATTCAAGTTCAGATGATACACAAGGCATTTGTCCTATTGGTTGGCATATACCAACATTAGAAGAATTTAATACATTAGTAAATGCATTAAGTAGTAGTGCCAATGCCCTAAAAAATATCGGCCAAGGGACCGGCACAAACACGAGCGGTTTCTCTGCACTACTGGCAGGCTATCGGAAACGCGAAGGCAGTTTCAGCTATTTAAATGGCGGTACAGGTTTTTGGATTTCTTCAGAAAGTAGTGATAGTTGTGCATGGGTTCTAGAACTGCATTCCGATCGTGATGATGTTGTCTTCGACTGCTACTATAAGGATATCGGTTTTTATATTAGATGTATTAAGGATTAACTAATATAGGAAAAAGTAAACTAACCTATCAAGTATAGTGATTCAGATCCCACTCTTTGCTACTAGCAATCTAAATAGTTTGACAATATTCCTATCTTTTCTTAAATACATTTTATAAGCATAAAATTAATTATACCACCTTGAGAGAAACGCCTGCCTGCCGGTAGGCAGGTTCTGAATACAGAATTGAACATTCTCTTCCGCAATTATTGGGCTTCCCCCGAGGTAATGTTCTAATCTAAAATACAAATACAGAAAAGTATTATTTCATTTGTTGCTAATTAAATTTTCTTAAATATCATTGGAGAGAATAGCTATGTATAAAATAATTTTTCTTTTTCTATTTTTAATATTTGTTAATTGTGACAATGACAATGGAAGTAAACCAACTACTACACCAAATGATGCATGGAAAGATAAATCCCCAATGCCGACAGGAAGGCAGTATTTATCAACCAGCGTAGTAGATGGGAAAATCTATGCTATCGGAGGTTCAGATGGTCCTACAGCAGTTGAACAATATGACTCTGTAGAAGATGTTTGGACTGTAAAGACTCCAATGCCAACAGGGAGACAGTGGTTATCCACTAGCGTAGTAAATGGGAAAATTTATGCTATTGGAGGAGACAAATCAACTGGTTCACCAGCACTTTCAACGAATGAAGAGTACGATCCATCCAATGATACATGGACAGCAAAAGTAGAGATGCCTACTGCTAGATTTGGACTTTCAACTAGTGTAGTTGAAGGGAAGATCTATGCTATTGGAGGATTTATCCGTAATGGATCTGAAGAGGTAACTGCTGTTGTGGAGGAGTATGATCCAATAACAGATACATGGACATCAAAAACAGATATGCCAGTTGCGCGGGGTCTGCTTTCCACTAGTGTAGTTAATGGTAAGATTTATACTATTGGTGGAGCTCCTGCTCCTCATAACGTTTATGCAGCAGTAGAAGAATATGATCCAGTGACAAATACTTGGAGTACTAAAAGTGCTTTACCAACAGCAAGAGCAACATTTTCATCTACAAGCACATTAAATGAAATTATTTATGTAATTGGAGGGACAGATAGACATGGCCCTGTTGCAAATATAGAATCTTATAATCCAACCACGGATACCTGGACAGTTGAGAATCCACTACCAGGTGTCAGAGGATTTTTATCAACAAGTGTTGTTGATGGAAAAATTTATGCTATCGGGGGTACACCTAACTATAGATTGGTGCAAGAATTTACTCCATAGTAGTGACACTAGAATATCTTGAAGATGGTTCCCTTGCTTACCAAATAGAATAAAAAAGGCGAGAAGTCTCTGCCATAGTCTTCTCGCCTTAAATCTATCCTTGTATAGGGGTTCAATCTATACACCTACAATATAGAATAATTTTACATACAATGATGTGACGTTAATCACATCTAAAATGGATTTGAATTCGGACAAAGTTAGTATTCTTTGCTAATAGCAATCTAAA
>JBDLIN010000188.1:0-7664 GCA_039714835.1 Bacteroidota bacterium
TTAGGTCGCCCAACATTTATTGGACGAAATTGTGCTGTTGTTATTCCTACTGAATCTTCTGCCGGTTACATTACACCGGATACAGAGAGTGGAATTGAGCATATTGTGGGGAATGGAACAGGCAATATAAAATTAGAAGTTATGATTCCTGATAGTATTGAAACTGACCATGAATATAAAATGGTTTTTACCGATGATGGTTCTTTTGAAAAATTTGATAGTCTTTATAATACAGGTTTAACTGAAACAGTTAGTTTGATAGATGTTACACTAAATGATACTATTTTTACTTATGATTTTTCTTCTGAAAATATTAATTCTTCTGATAATATTATTAACGGATTCCGTCTAAATATTGATAATGACGATTCGGTAACTGTTGAATGGGCAGGTTGGGTTACCGGGCGTTCAAATGTTTATGGAGAACCGCTTGGGTATGCTCAGCAAACAAAAGCTATTCCACGAGATTATAGATTAGTTGTTGGCGAAGTTGGTATTGATTCTTCTTATTCTGCTGTTCCTGGTAGATCAATAAAAACGAATTTTACTATACTAGATGAAACTAATCCTGATAGCATTTTCAATGTTATTTTTGGATTAAGCGAACGTGATGAAGAACCGGATAGTTTAAAAGGTATTTTAAGTCATGGTGACGAAATTGCAATTAAAGCTGCTCCTCTTGTTATCCAATTTGGTGATGAAGTAAAATATATTTACACAGAAACATCATGGAGAATACTTTTTAATTTACCAACAGGAATTGAAGCAACTGAACAGATAATTCCTGTAGAAGGTGATGTTTATGAATTTACAACACTGAAACCTTTTGATAGGCATGATATTTTTGAATTTAAGATTATTGGTGGAGTATATAGCAATACATTCGCTGAGAATAATATGGATAACATATATACTGTTCCCGACCCTTATATTGCTGCCAGTTCACTGGAACAAAGGCTAGTTAGTTTAGATGCGGGCCGAGGTGAAAGAAGAATCGACTTTGTTAATCTTCCAAATGAGTGTAAAATATCAATTTTTACAGTATCTGGTCGTTTAGTTCGTGAAATAGATCACAGCTCTATAATTGAAAATGGAAGAGCAAGTTGGGACCTTCGTACAACCGATGGTTTGGAAGTAGCTCACGGTATGTATATTTATTATGTTAACGCGCCCGGGGTCGGTTCTAAAACCGGGAAATTAGCAATTATTAAGTAGAATCATAGTTTGGAGAAACTCAATATTATGAAATTATTCTTTTTTTCAATTCTTATTGGTTCATTTTTCGTGCTTTCAAATAGTTTTGTTACAGCACAAGAAAAAGGCGAATCTTATAGCTTTGTTACAGATGTATCTGGAGTCGGAACATCGGCAGCGCCATTTTTGGAAATTGATGTAGGCGCCAGAGCAACATCACTTGGAGGTGCTTACACCTCGGTTGCAAACGATGTTTCTGCTTTATATTGGAATCCTGCTGGTATTGCCTGGAATTCAGGATTGCAGATAGAGTTTACGCATAGTCCCTGGCTAGCTGATATAAGTTATAATTTCTTTGGAATTACACAATCTTTACCATCTATCAATTCCTCTATTGGATTTAGTTTAATTAGTCTGGATTATGGTGAACAACCTGTTAGAACAGTTAATAGACCTGAAGGAACCGGCGAAAGCTATGGTGCAAGTGACATGTCATTAGCAGTTTCATTTGCTACCGCGTTAACTGATAGATTCTCCTTCGGATTAACTGGTAAATATGTTACACAGAAGATATTAAGCGCTGAAGGTTCAGCTATTGCCATTGATGTTGGTGTTTATTATAATACAATGTTAGAAGGGCTTCGACTCGGGGCTAGTGTCAGTAATTTTGGTTCGCAAATTCAGTTATCCGGAAGACATTTAACTACGGTGGTTGATCCGGATCCACTTGTGGATAACTTTGACCGAGTTCCGGTTAGTTATAAAACCGGGAAATATGATTTGCCTTTGCTTTTTAGAGCAGGTATTTCGTATCAAAGGGATTTTGGTGGTTTAGCCGAAGTTCTTTTTACTGTTGATTTAAATCATCCGAGTCATGCTACAGAAAGTATTAGTATGGGTCTTGAATTAGGTTTTTTCAATACATTTTACCTAAGAAGCGGTTATAAAAATCTGTTTGAAAGAGACAGTATTGTGGGGCTCAGTTTTGGTGCGGGTATAGATTATAAGATAAAGGGTAGTTTAGGAATTCGTTTTGATTATTCATGGACAGATTGGGGAGTTCTAAAAAGCGCACAACGTTTTTCAGTTGCTTTAATTTTTTAGTTAATATATTCTTTAATAATTAAAGGAAATAATATGGTGATACTTTAAATCTTTTTACTTTAGTAAGCAGTATGCATTTAATAATTAACTAATTTTAATTTCATAGGAGGAAAGACATGAAAAAATTCTTTGTACCTTTATTTTTTGTTTTATTGCTTGGATTTATAAGCATTCAAGCACAAACCGAGACTGAACCGAATAATACCTTTAGTTCGGCGTCTGTACTGTTGGATAATGCAGATACACAATGCTCATTCTCGGATAATACCGATATTGATATTTTTAAGGTTGAAATGAGTATTGACAGTATTTACCATATTTATTCGGATGACGCAGATGTTCCCAATGATGTTCACGTAGAAATGTTTTTTGAAGGTGATACAACATTGAATATTTTAAATGGAAGTCCGGATGGTAGAGGTTTGGCAAATAATTTCAGAATTGCCGGCTGGTCTCCAAAAGAATATGGTTCCGGCGTCTATTATCTTAAATTAACTCATGAGGCAATTATTCCTGGAGAATATACCGGGGATTATAAAGTAAGACTTATTTCCCAAAATTTAGACCATTGGGCAAATTTACATGAGGATGATAATACATTCCAGGAAGCATTTGGTCAGTTCGCTCTACCTATTGATGGTTCTAGATTTAATGGCATGCTTTATAACTTGGATGAACTTATTACCGGTCAAGATGATATTGATATATTCTATATGGCAGGTGAGGAAGGAAAACGTCTCTGGGTTGAAACTGAGCCTGTGCAAGGATATCCATACACAAGAGATATGGATAGTAAGATCTATATCTATGATGGTGACGGAAATGAATTACTTGCGAGTAATGATGATAAGAGTAATCAAGAAGAAGATTATGGTTCTAACAATGTCTTTTCTTTAGCAGTAATCGATAGTTTACCTTACAGCGGACTTTATTATGTAGTAATGACGAGTTACTATTCAGCATATAACCATGATGGTGTAAGTGCTCATTCAGACGAAGATCCTTCCACTGGTGGTTATGTTGCATATGCTTGGATGGGTGATGGTAAAGCAGAAGTTGAACCTAATAATGATGCAGGTACAGCTACAGCAATTTGCGAAGATGTCTCAGGTAGTCAAGTTGGTGCTAATAATAATCTGATCATTGATGCAAACTTTTCGAGTGATGGTGATGTTGATTATTATGCTGTAAATTTAAAAACCACTAAAATGTATTCATTTAATACGGCTAATTCGTCGGTTGGTGATGATATACAAGTAGAACTTTATAAACAAGATGATCCAGCAACAAATTTCATTGATGCATCATGTATTGGAAATTATGAATTTAACGATTTCCGCTTTTCAGGCTGGTCTCCACCCTCTAATGGTATTTATATAGTTAAGTTATCACCTGCTACCGGTTCTATAGGTGGTACAAATACTGGTGATTATCAATTAAGAATGGGTTGGGCGACATGGAGAAATGCTTCCTTACCAGTGCATGATCAAGTTGCGGAAGAAGCAAATATGGTTGAAATTGATTCTAGTATGACATTTTCAGCAATTTATCCTGCAGCTGATGAAGATTGGTTTTGGTTTGAAGGAAATGCCGGAGATGTAGTTGATGTAGAACTTTTTAGTGGACTCGATGTTACTCCTACTACTTGGGGACGTGATTTTGACACAAAAATAGCTCTTTATGATCCAGATGGAACAACAATAATGGAGAACGATGATTATCGTCCTGGTCCTGAAAGACATCCAAATAACGTTTTTTCAGCAGTTAAAAACTATGTTTTGAAAAGTTCCGGAACAGTATGGATAAAAGTTGAAGGATACTATAAAAACCATGATAACGCTGGTAAAAATCCTGTTGGTACATACAAACTTTCTGTTTACTCTACTGCGGCATCTCCTAGTTTTATGGAAAGAGAAATCAATGATACTTTTCCACTAGCCATGATGCTGCCGGAAGGAAAAGATGTTGTGTCAAAATTTTCTAAAGGTGGTATCCCTAGTGCTGATGATGTTGATATTTTTTCTATTGAGATGAGTACAAAACGAATGTACTTCATTAATACTCATGAATCTGAATTAGGTGCAGATGAAGATATCCACGTTGAGGTTTTCTCTGCAATAGATACATCTACAAATTTATTAGGTAGTTCAATTGACGGAAGATATAACAATGGTAATTTCAGACTTTCCGGTTTTATTCCTCCTGTTGATACTACATATTATCTAAAACTAACTATTACAAATCCAGGTGTTGGAAAATATACAATTCGTGCCAGAAGTAGTGCATTAGCGGATGTAGCATTTTTCCATGAACCGGATAATTCAAATGCTGAAGCTGATGCTCTTGGTGACTTTCCAATAGATGGGGTTCCCAGAACGATTGCATTGTATAATGCTGACGACCCTGAAAATGAAAATGATCTGGATGTTTATCGCATTTCTGGTACTGCAGGTCAAATGTTCGTTGCAGAGTTATCACCTGTTGGCGGCGAGAGTTGGTATAGAGATACTGATACTAAAATGACCTTGTATAATGCAGCTGGTGAAAATATTGCTGAAAATGATGACTTTAATAGTACTACATATTCAAAAATTGCCTATGAATTGCCTGCTACAGGTACATATTATCTAAATGTATATGGTTATTATAGTGCGGCTAATGGTAAGGAACCTGCTGATGTTGATGAAAGCCATCCTGGAGTTGGGGATTATATCTTAACTATAACTGGTACAATTGCAGAAGTTGAACCAAATAATAGTGCAGCAGAAGCAAACTTAATACCAATTGCCGATAATAATTTGGTTGAGGCTACCTTTGCAGCAGATGATCTGGTTGATTGGTATAAAGTAGCCCTAGACCAAAATATGTGGTATTATTTCAATACTACTGAATCAAGTGTTGCTGAGGATATTTTCGTCGAAATTTTTGCTGAAGGTGATCTCGGAACTAATTTGGTTGATGATGCTAGTATAATGGGTCGTTTCAATAGTGATGACTTCCGTATAAGTGGATGGTCACCTCCAAGTACAGGCAACTTCCTTATTAAGTTATCAGTACCAGTTTCTGCAATTGATGCTCAAAACATTGGTACATATAAGCTGCGTGCTGCCGGTGGAGAGATTGTTGCTGATATGGTAGCACTCCATGAACCGGATAATACTTTAGCCGAGGCAGATGCACAGCAAACAATAACACCAGACAGCACCGAATACAAAGCAGCTTTAGACGCTGATGATCATGATATCTTTGCAATTGCTGGTGTTCAAGGAGAGAAATTGGAAGTGATAACTGTTCCAGCCCATGGACCAAGATGGATTAGAGAATTAGATACGAAGATAAGAGTCTTGACATCAGATAGTACTGTATTGGGTGAAAATGATGATTGGGACGATTGGTATGAGCTTAATTATTATCTTGGTGATGTGAGTAATACATACTCCAATGTTACAATTGACTCCTTACCTTATACAGGTACTTACTATGTAGATGTATTTGCTTATTATGGAACTTATAATGGCTCAGAGCCTACTATAGGAAAAAATTCAACCGGTTCTTATAAAGTCCTAGCAATTTCTTCCGATGTAGGTACTGATGTTGAAAAAATGAATCTCGAAATACCAACTAGCTTTGGTTTGGATCAAAACTATCCAAATCCTTTTAATCCTACTACAATTATTCAGTATAGATTAAAGGAACCAACTGAAGTAAAACTGATTATCTATAATATTCTTGGACAAAAAGTTATTACATTGGTTGATCATGAGCAATTAGCAGGAAATTACTCAGTTCAATGGAATGCGACAAATGAATTTGGAACAAGGGTTTCTACCGGAATTTACTTCTATAGATTGGTAGCTGGTAACAAGTTCACCGAAGTTAAGAAAATGTTGTTATTGAAATAGTACCTCCAATAATTCGACAGACCTAAAAAGGTCTGTCGGATTATTTATTTACAAGTATTGTTGTAGTAATTCAGAGTTAAATTTAAATAAAACCAGCCCGCCTTCCAAAGTACGGCGGACAGGTTAACTGGTTAATTATTCACTATTTTTCTGATTAACCCACGACTTAAGTCGTGGGTTAACAATAACGTAGCAGTATTCCATAACCGTTTCACTTGTGCGACTTTGGCGCAACGGTTTTCATTTGCTCTAAACAGTAAATAATTTTGAATCTGAATCACTGATTGTTATTTTCCATCTTGTATAATCACCTAATAATTAATATCTTAAATAAAAGACAATAATATTTAATTTCCTCATGTTAATATCTACGCACAAATTAATAAGTTTTCAATTAGGTATTAAAACTCTTCTTTTGCATTGCTTGTTCATTTGCGTGATGCTGCTATTTGTATCTTGTGATCAACAAAGCATTAATAAAAAAGAAATTATTCTGGCAACAGTTGGTAATGAAAATATTACTGTAGAAGATTTTCGTCGGAATTATGAATTTGGATTACCTCATCTCAAAAATGAACCAAATCGAAAGCTATCCTACTTGAATTATATGATCTATGAAAAAATTCTCTCGATGGAAGGTTATAAATTGGGATTTGAAAATTCCAAAAGGGTGAAAAAATCAGAACAAGAATTATTAGATGAATTATTAGTTGAAGAGCTTTTTATAAAAAATGTAAACTCAAAAATTGTAATTAAACCGGATGAAGTTGAAAAAGCAGTTCTAAAATCACAAGTAAGTTGGAAAATGAGTTATTGGTTTGAAAAGAATAGAGATCAAGCCGACTTTATCCATAATGAGATGAGTAAAAATGGTTTTAAGAATACAGTAAGTGAAATTTTGAGAATCAATCCGGAAGTTAAACTACAAGAAAAAGATTTTGAAACAGATTATATAACTTGGCTAGAAATAGCTCCTGAAATATTAGATAAAATCAAAGATCTTTCTCTTAATGATATATCTGAACCAATTAAATTAGAGAATGGTTATTTTATTTTTCAGATACAAGATATTCGGCGTGATCCAATCTCGGATTATAGTATAAAAGAAAGATACGAAAGGTTCCGTCAAATTTTATACTATCGAAAATTAAAAGAAGAAGCGGGGAAATATGTGGCTTCTGTTATGGCGCCAAAAAATGTTAAAACAAAAGGTAAACCTCTGTTTGAACTAACAAATCTATTTTTAGATTGGAAACGGGAAAAATTAGAACAGAAATTTTCAGATTTTGTAACAGAACGCAGCCCAGAATTATTACCAAAAATTTTAGTTTCATTTGATGAAGGTAATTGGATGGTCTCGGATTTTCTTAAAAAGTTTGATCCGCAAAAAATTAATGGCAAGTCTTTAAATGTAGAAAAAATAGGAGGTGAAATAAGTAATCAAATTGCTTTGCAAGTTAGAGA
>JBDLIN010000189.1:0-7646 GCA_039714835.1 Bacteroidota bacterium
GAAATATTGCTGTGTGATCACCATCACAACTAGATTTGGATAAATAGATTAAATTTCAGTTGTAGATTTTACTTATTACTGTAAGGTGAGAAGGCTTTGGCTGGGACTTCTCACCTTTTTTTTATTTTAAATGGATGTGGGAATTATTCATCTATTTATGTTCACTTCCTTCATGTTCACTCTTATGTTCTCTTTCACCACTTTCATGCTCACTGTTATGTTCACCTTCGCTCTCTTTGTTGATCTTATGTTCAACTTCTCCCTCATGATTTGTTCCATGCTCATCTTCGCCAGATTCTGCATGTGCTGACCACCATGTAAATGATTCTCCTTCTGTAGAAAGTTGAACGTCTTGCTTTTCCCCAGCTGCTATATCTGTTTTCGTAGTCGGCCCTAATTCAACACCATTTGAAAGGTGAACTTCAACACGTACTGATTTAATAGTTTCGTTTGTTACATTCTCCACAGTTCCAACAAATGATGATGATGTATCATCATAGCTCATGATCAACCTAACTCCTTTTTGAACAGAATCATATGTTTCATCAATTGAAAGCTGCACACCTTCTTCTTCATCATTTTCCATAGGTTTTTCTTGACATGCAACTGAACTAAATAGTGAAATACTTAAGATCAAGTAGAAGAATAATTTTGTGCTCTTCATAATTTCTCCAAATTAAATTATTGTTATCAACTAAGCTAAGTTACTAATAATTTAAGTATAAAAATGTATTTTGAAATTTGCAAGACATTAACAAACAATTCTCATAATGATACATATCGGCTTCTAAATGATTTGATAATGCTCTATTTTCAAAGCTTTTTAAATGGCACAAGTTTTGGATTAAGTATAATAATTTTTTTATAAGGACTAAGTATCATGAAAGCGAAAATTTTTCTAAAAGCAGTTGAAATTGGAATAAAGCATAAATTTCCTCATTGGGATAGCACTAATGTTGGTATACTAGGTGTTGCAATGGCGGATCTATTAATGGAAAGATTAAACTATGAACTTTTTTCAGTTAAGTATGATGATGAAAACATCGATGAATTACTTTACAAGCTTATGAAATTGTCCTATTTGTTTCTAACTCGAAGATTAGAGGTTTCTTCATCAAACGCACATGAGATTTATGAGAAAAGAGCTTATTTAGTTCAAAACTACGGGGCAGCGCTTTTTGGTGAGCAAGTAGATGATAAGGATGGAATTATAAGTGATCATTATTATGCAAGTTTAGCCTACACAGAAAAAAGATTTAAGGATGATGCTGAAAAGCAAATGGAAGAAGCTAAGTTACTTTATCACAAATATAATTCGGAAGAAAATGCTACAACAGAAGAACTCCTCATGACTTCTGAAGAAGGAATGCTAAAAAACTATAAATTATACGATGAATTACTAAAGGAATATCAAGAAAGTAAGTTAGATATTGCTGAAGAAGAGTTTGAAGAGTACTTTAATAATAATGAAGCATTAGTGCTTGTATAATTTAAGCAGAAAATGAAATTTATTAGATAGATAGTTAGTTAGTTAAATGATGTCACTTAGTTTTAAGTGAATTAAGGCGAGAATCTCAATTGAGTTTTTCGCCTTTTTTTTATTTTCTAATCAAATTAGATAATTGATAATATGAGGTGATATTGTTTTGCTGATTTGTTCTCGAATTTTTATCTCCCTCAAAAAACTCAAAACGAACTGAACTTTATAAGAAAATTATAAATACAAAATCTAGTGAGTGAGTTTGAATATACCTTATCTCTTCTTTTTGTAAAAATATATATTTGTTGTTCTTTATTGTTTTTCAGAATGATAGCAGACATTGCCAGATGAACATGTTTCCGAATGTATCGATTTCTTCCCAAATGCGCTGTACAAGATCTTTATCACCGGATATTTCTGGAATTTCTTTAAGTTTTTCCTCCCATGGAACACAAACACTTTGTTGTCCCTCTGAGTTTAGATGTTTTAGCATTCCGTAATCGCTCCCAAATACAGCATCTTTCGTTGGTGTTATGTCTGGATGAGTGGCTATAGGTTGTGAAAATCCAGAAGAATACACTCCGTATTCGCGGGCAAAGTTTGTAAGTGCTCTTAAGTTTTTAATACTAGTATCGTTCTGCATGATCGCACTGGCATCTAGGATATAGCCGCCATCCTGTGCTACACCATCAATAACCTTTTTACTATAGATTCGCACTTCATCTGGTGAGCCGAAAGATAGAATTGTGTTGGGTATTCCCCCACTCAAACAGAACTTGTGACCCAGAACTTTGCTCGTTTCAAAAATATCACCCTTATCAACATGGTATACTATACTTAGATCCGGAAGTTCTGTTAACCGATGCAGATGGTTTGTCCAATCTCCTTCAGCGTAGAATAATGTCTGGTGTCCTTGGCGCCACAGTTCCTCAATAATTGGTTTTATGGTAGGCCAGTAATGAGAATCGAACTGACCTTGGGAAACAAACGGTTCGCAGCCACGGTGCATCCAGTACCCGATCGGAACTTGTTTATTCGAGTCGGCTGTTGCTAAGGCTACGTTATAGAGATGGGGCATAAGAGCTTCACAGGCTGCAAGGACTTTATCCGGCTGCTTGATCATATCCATTGTAAGACCGATATACCCACGTAATTTGTCACCTATGATGTCGAACGGTGCCTTAAGTATGCCTGCTATTGCAGAGGGTGTCCCACATTCTGTTCTTAAACTTTCAGATTGAGGACCAAAGGCATTGAAGTAGTTCAACATGGCCATGCCACCTTTTACAAGTGCCAGATTGTTCCGATATGTAGCTGGCTCGTCCATCGCACTAATATCATTAGAAACCCGAGGCAGCCACTTTGTGTATAAGAAAGCAGTAGGATCATCTATAAGTTCGTCGTATTCATCTGCTTTCATGAATGCATTCTCTTCGCTGGGTTCTTTGTACTGAAAACCAATATTGGGCGGAATATCAACACCCGGGATCCCATAGTATTTCAAACCAATAGCCTGTGTCAATCCGGTCCAAACATAGACCATGTTGGCGACAACTGCGTCCCAATCAAAATCAGTGGCACACTTGCGTACTGCAACGAATGCCTTGTTGAAATCATGTGTAACATCTTGGCAGCTAAAGCCTGCATACTTAGCCGTGAATTCAGCAACAAACGGGCGTATGGGAATCTTATCGGGTTTCTCATTTCGCATAGCCGTCAGGTATCGACTCAGTCGTTCATCATATAATTGTTCCATTGTTGACATTATTCATCTCTCGTGTTGTGATTTACACTGGTGCAACGGCGTTTCAAATAACCAACTTATTATTAAGTTAAAATACTCCAATTTCACTCTATTATCAATAAAATCACAGTTATTGCAAAGAACCCTTAAAAGGCAGGTTACCAAATAAATAATCAATTCACTCATGGGATTTAGATAATAAGTTATGCATCTAATCAGTTCTTTTTATATTTTTATCCATCGCAAATAATTTATTATTATAAATTAAAGATTTATAAAGGATTTTATGCTTGAATCTAATATTTTACACTAAAATAAGGGAATAACCTATGAAAAGAATACTACTGCTTTTTATATTTCTAATTTTAACTTGTATTAGTTTTGCCCAAAAAGAGACTAAAAGTTCTTTTAATTTCAAGTTAAAGGGTTTCATAAAAACTGATGCTATCCTTGATTCAAGGCAAACTATTGCAGCTCGCGAGGGTCATTTTCTACTTTATCCTGCCGCTGAAGTATTAGATGTTAATGGTGAGGATATTAATGCCAACCCAAATTTTAATATGCTTTCAATCCAGACACGTATCACAGGAATTATTACTGGTCCTGAAGCATTTGGAGCTAAAACAAGCGGCCTAATTGAAGGGGCATTCTTTGGCAATATTGGAACTGATATAAATGGATTTAGACTTCGTCATGCATTTGTAAAGCTTGATTGGGAAAAGTCATCTTTATTAATGGGTCAATATTGGCATCCAATGTTTATTACTGAAGTTTTTCCTGGTACTATTTCGTTTAATACAGGAGTTCCTTTTCAGCCATTTTCAAGAAATCCTCAAATTAGATTTACAAAAAGAATTTCCAATTTATATGCTTCTGTAACAGCAGCTTCGCAAAGAGATTTTGCAAGTACAGGACCAAATGGAACAAGTTCTTCTTACTTACGAAATTCAGTCATTCCAATATTAAACTTCACGTTAAAATATAAAACTAAAGCAGTGGTTTTAGGGGCTGGAGCTAACTATATTACGCTAACACCAAGAATTGTGACTCCAAATGATTATGCTACAAGTGAATCAATTGGAGCCTTATCCACTATGGCTTTTGCCAAACTTGTTATTAATAAATTTACAGTAAAATTTGAAGGGATTTATGGAGCAAACACGACCGACCTTTTAATGTTAGGCGGATATGCAGTAAAATCAGAAGATGCAGTTACAGGTGCTGAAGTATATACGAATACAAAAACACTTTCTGCCTGGACTGATCTATCTTACGGCAAAGATTTTGGTTTTGGCCTATTTGCCGGATATACAAAAAACCTAGGAACTGAAGAAGAGAACCTGGGAACATATTTTTCAAGAGGATCAAATATTGAAAGTGTTTTACGGGTATCACCAAGGCTTTATTATCAAATAAATAAATTTAGATTTGCATCCGAACTGGAATATACATCTGCCACTTACGGTACACCAAACAATATGGGTGAAGTTGAGACTGGTGTAACTGTTGGTAATGTTAGATTTTTATTTGCTGCATATTTGTTTTTTGCGACAAACTAAATATTTAAAAATTAAAAAACTATTTCTTACAATATATGAGAGAACATAATGACAAATCATGAACAGTATGAAGTCAATTTTTTTAAACCTCTTTCAGACCATGCAAAAGCTAATAAAAAATTGATTTCTACATTAGCTATAATTTGGGCTGTTGCGGTATTCGGATTTCATTTTTTATTAATTTTTATAACTACCCCTACTCCTGAACAAACGTTAAGTGATTTTAATTCAGTATGGCCGCAAGTTGCCGAGGATACCTCTGCAACAATTGAAATGAAACAAGTATTTGCAAAATCTCTATTAATGGTTTTAGGCAAAAACATTGCGGTAAAAGAAAATCACAAAACCGTACTAAAAGAATCATTAAGCTGGACTGTATTTAGCATGCAGGCAGATTCGGTTAAACCATTATATCAATCAGAACCAAATGATGAAGTTATTAACAGTGCAGCAGTAAGTATCGGATTAAAATCAGAAGGTTTTGATAAAATTATGAAAGACCTTTTGCCTACATCTCTAATTAAAGTTGAAAAGACTTCAATAAGTAATGAATCGAAAAAAGCATTACCAGAAATTATGGAATTATATTTAATTCACAACCAGAGTTTCTTAACTGACTTCAAGTTTCTTGGATTTCCTTTCCACTATTGGTACACAGCACAATTTCTACTGATACTATTTGTATTGCTGTGTTTATACTATGCATTTGCAATAGAAAAAATGAATAAGAAATATGAATTTGTTGAAGAAACTTAAATTATAATTCGGAGGAATTGTGAATAATCTAATTAAAATTTTATATACGTTCTTTTTTATACTAATATTTTCAAGCAATCTTTTTGCTCAATCAGCAACCCAACTTGAAGGTGAATTCAAGTTTGGGCCTGCTATAATTCTAATAATACTGCTATTAACATTTATTTTGGTAGGTGTCTTTAATCGTGCAAAAGATACTAAAACATATTGGGCTGCTGGCAGAAAGATATCTCCTGTAGGAGCCGGAATGGCAATTGCATCTAACTGGATGAGCGCTGCATCATTCTTGGGAATGGCAGCAATAATGTATGGTGCTGGTTATCATGGTTTATCCTATGTTGTTGGATGGACGGGCGGTTATGTACTACTTTTAATTTTAATGGCAGGTCAGATAAGGCGATATGGAAAATATACTGCTGCAGATTTTATTGGTGATAGATACTATTCTCAAGGTTTAAGAGGTTTTGGCGCCGGATTAGCAATCTTTATCTCATTTTCATACTGTGTTGGTCAGTTTGCAGGTATCGGACTCATGTTCAAATGGATCTTAGGAATTGATTATTCCTGGGCAGTTATAATCGGCGCTTCAGTGGTACTTGCTTATACACTCATTTCAGGTATGCTGGGTGTTACTAAAAATATGCAAATACAGTACGTGATCATTATTATTTCTTTCATTATCCCACTATTTATTATAACGTATAAATTTGGATATTTCGCATGGCTGCCTCAAGTTGGTTACGGTGCAGTTATAAGTGATATTGTAAATGGTATTGCACCGGGAGGAGGTCTTTCCTCCATGGGACATGATTTTGCTATTTTGCCATCGCCCGAGTTCGCCATGCCCTGGGATCCGGCTACCGGCCAAACAGCTTTTCAATGGCTTGCAATATGTTTCTCCTTAATGATTGGAACTGCCGGATTGCCACATGTTATCCAAAGATTTTATGTTGTACCAAGGGCAAAAGATGCTCGATGGTCTGTTGTCTGGGGATTATTTTTTATTTGTATCCTCTATTGGAGCGCTCCGGTTTATTCTGCTTTTGGAAAAGTATTATCATCCAACCCTGAAGTAGGAAAATTAGCTAAAGATGCAATCGTTGTTTATACTGCACAGTTAGGTGATTTGTACCCGCTTATAATAGGCTTTTTGGCTGCTGGTGCTGTTTCTGCTGCTTTTTCAACTGTATCAGGATTGCTTGTAGCCGGTGCATCTGCATTTTCTCATGATCTTTATTACAATGTAATAAATCCTAAAGCTACTGAGCAAAAACAAATGCTGATGGCCAGAATAGGTACTATCCTAATGGCTGCTGGTGTTGCAATTATTGCACTAATGAAGTTAGGACTTATAGCTCAATTAGTTGCTGTAGCTTTCTCACTTGCCGGATGTACAATATTCCCATTATTCCTACTTGGTATCTGGTGGAGTGGTTCTAATAGAACTGGAGCATGGGCAGGCCTTATTGCTGGTGGTTCTGTAACTTTAATTACATTAGTATATTTTATAGCTGGTAAATCTGGCGTAACACTACCTTATCATGAATTTATAAACTATTATTTGAATGCATGGTACTTTGCGTGGTTGGGCGCTCCTTTAGCTATAATTGCTAATGTAGTTGCTTCCAAGTTGTCTAAAGAAAAAACTCCTATTGAGATTAAGAAATTCTTGGCTGAGAAGGTTCATAACTATAAAGTTAATTAAAAACTTTAAGCCCCCGCATTGCCGGGGGTTATTTATTTTTTAGTTTATTTAATCTGTTGTGTGAAAAATTCAATCCCTTTGGGATTGTCTAGTATATTATTTATTTCCTTACCATAGGTTGCACCTATGGTTATTATAATTTGACAGCTTCGCTGTCTTAAAAAGAATTACATCAGTAGAACTTCTACGGAGAAAGAGACTGTGTGAAAAATCTATTATTTTATTAACACTACGTTTTAATCTGCTTTTGTCGGCAGACAGGCGTGTGGAAAGGGTGCCAAAAAAATCTTTTCCAACCCGTTTTAACGGGTTTTAAGAGTTTTCACACAACAGATTTAGTAATAGTATTTTTGTCATTGATTTCTTATCATTAATTATATTTTTAATAATGATCAGTTTAAC
>JBDLIN010000190.1:0-7558 GCA_039714835.1 Bacteroidota bacterium
TCTTCAAACTAGCCATAATTCCATTATCATTAAGAATATCTTTAATAATTTCAGAATCAGTTGGATTGCCTTTAAATACTACGATTAATTCAGAGTCCACCATTTTACCCTAATTAAAATTATTTAAACATATCAAATTATCAAACAGCAATCAATCTAGTTGCTCTCTTTTATTATTTTGCCATGACTCTTTTATGTATTTTACGTTTTAAGCTACTTGTCCGCCTCAACCTAAGATTGATAAATCTGGCGTATCCTTTTGGCGGACTTGTCCTCCGTAGTATTTATACGAAGGAGGATTGGTAAGGCTAACGCTTGCCCGCCATTCTTTTGGGCGTGGGCTTTATCCACCTTTTTTATTATAGATATGTTTTTAATTAGATATTAAACTGTATCCTCCTTTTTTAGATTTTTGGATAGACCAGCGACTTCGGAAATCCTATTTGGCGGTCCAAGAACAAAAAGCAAATCATTAGCACAAAATGGCATGTTTACATCTGGATTGTAAAATATTTGTAAGTTTCTACGTATTGCTAATACGGTCACTCCATATTTCTTTCTTAGTTCAGTTTCTGCCAAACTTTTTCCAACTAAAGGTGCCCCCTCAACAACACTAAACGTACTGATTTCAATATCGGGAAGCTTAACATTCAAATCAGAAAAAGATGATGACTCCTTGTAAAGACTCCTAAACATTTCGTAACCATCTGCTCGTATTTCAGCAACTAATGTTTCGATATCATCTCGAGGTATAAGATATTTAGCTAAAACCCTAGCGAAAATCTCTACTGAAGTTTCAAAATCTTCAGGAATTACCTCGTTAGCTCCTAATTCATACAAGGGCTTCATCTCTTTGAGATAACGACTTCGTACAATCAAATGAACCTTTGGATTAAGTCTCCGAATACCTCCGGTAATTCTACGGGTTGATGCCGGATCGTTAATTGCAATTACAACTATTCTAGCATCTTTAATGTTGGCCTGCTGAAGTACGATATCCTGGGTTGAATCACCATAACAAATTGGTTCTCCCTGTGCTTTTTCATCTCTTACTGTGTCGGGATTCATTTCAATTATTACATAGGGGATACCGGATAGCCGTGCAGCTCGTGCTACATTTCTACCGTTAACTCCGAAACCAATTATAATGAGGTGATCTTTTTCGTCTACTCTCTTAATCTCTACTACTGGATGAAAGCCGAACTTTAACTTTTTTGGAACTGGTAATCTTAGAATAATATCTGATATATGGGGCGCAAAGTTTATTATAAATGGCGTCGCTGCCATGCTAAGAACAGTAACGGCTAGAAACATCTGATAAATATCTCCAGTCAATAAACCGTGTTCAACACCAGTTCTTGATAAAATGAAAGAAAACTCTCCAATCTGGCTAATCGCTAATCCAACTAATATTGCGGTACGAAGTGGAAAGCCAAGTATGATGGTAGCAGTTCCAGCAATGAAAGCTTTTATAACTAAAACACTTACTGTAATCAGTACCATAAATACTAATTGCTGAAAAAGAAAAGTGATATTAAGCATCATTCCGATAGAAATAAAAAAGAAAGTTGTAAAGACATCCCGAAAAGGTAAAATGTTTCCTAGTGCTTGATGGCTGTATTCAGAATCTGATATAATCAATCCTGCTAAAAATGCACCTAGGGCAAGAGATAACCCTGCCATAGAGGTTAGCCATGCGACACCAAAACCTAATACAATTATACTTAATAGAAAAAGTTCATTATTATTTGTTTTTGCAACTTGATAAAGCACCTTTGGAACAATCCATTTTGCAGAAACCGCTACTAAAAGGATGATACCGACTCCTTTGGCCAAAAGTATTAATAGAGAAGTCCCAATATCCCCTGATGCTCCAGCAAGCATAGGGGTGAGCAGTATCATTGGAACAATGATGATGTCCTGGAATATCAGAATTCCAAGTGTAACACGTCCGTGTGGACTATCAACTTCGGCTCTTTCTTGAATTAGCTTAAGTACAATCGCTGTGCTGCTTAGTGCTACGAGAAATCCGATGAAAATTGCCTTACTTAAAGCTTGACCAAAGTGCACGGTTATAAACAACATAGCCAAAAAAGTAAGCACGACTTGAAGCGAGCCACCCAACAGAACAGACTTTCTGATCTGTAGTAGTCTCTGAAATGAGAATTCAATTCCGATAGTAAAAAGCAATAACACAACACCAACTTCAGCAAATATTTCAACTTCATGAACAGCCTTTACTACTCCAAGTCCATAAGGTCCGGTGAATATCCCAGTAAGAAGAAATCCTACAATCACCGGTACGTGAAGCCGATGGCATATAAAGATAACAGCGATAGCTAATCCAAAGATAATGACAATGTCATTTAGTATCAGTATTTCCATACTCTGATTTACCTTCTAATTCATATCGAAAAGCCAAAGCAATGCAATCATTTCTTTCTCATTGCAACAAGGTACCTAAACTGCAGAGTCTCATATAATATAAGGAATATATCATGAAAAAAATATAAAAACAGCAATTCTGTGAATGAAAATGTTGGGTGGTATTCTAAATTGATTATGCAGACAACACAAAATTACAAACCTGATAAATAGCAATAATCAATTATTATATTATTGAGAAGCAAATCAATGTAAATGTTATTATTTCTCTTAATTATTAAGAATTTTGTACTTAGCTTTTCGCTCATTCCATCTCTCGCGAGCATATTGTTGCATATCTGTTACTCTATCACTCTCATCAATAATTTCTAGACCTAATATGGTTTCAATTATGTCTTCCATTGTTACAATTCCATCCATTCCACCATACTCGTCTATAATTAGCGCGATATGTTCTTTTTTTTCAAGTAAAACTTCCCACAAATTCAAAAGTGTCTGAAATTCAGGAACAACTACAATCTCTCTACTGATATCGCGCAACTTTAAATTGGTTTCTTTTTCAGCAAGTTTTTCAAATACATTTTGACGAAAGACATATCCTGTGATATCTTCATTATTCTTCGAATAGATGGGAATACGAGAATAATGAAGAAATTCCTTTTTTATGAGAAATTCTTCTAATGACATATTTTCATCTGCTACCGTAACAACTATTCTAGGTGTCATTATTTCTGAAACTTTTACCGTTCTAAGTCGAATTATATTTTGAATAATTTTATTTTCTTTTTCATTGAAGATCCCTTCTTCTGTTCCAATATTTGCTATAGCAGATATTTCCTCTCTACTTACAGATAATTTATCTATATTCTTAGAAAATAGCTTTGTTATGTAACCCGTCATTATCACTAAAGGAAGGGTGACAACCACCATAGTATTAATAATTATTCCAGAAACCAATGCCAATCGCCTCCAATACCTTGAACCAATAGTCTTAGGAATTATTTCAGAAAAAACTAATATCAATAGAGTAAGGATAGCCGAGATAATACCAAAATATAATTCACCAAACATCTTTGTTGCTTGTGCCCCAACTCCTGCTGCGCCAATAGTATGAGCAACTGTATTCAAAGAAAGAATTGCTGATAATGGTTTTTCAATATTATGCTTAAATTTAATAAAAGTTGTAGCCGATTTATGACCAGCTTCTTCTTTAACTTTTAGGAAAGATATTGGTGTTGAAAGTAAAACAGATTCCATTACAGAACACAAGAATGAAACAAATAAGGCAAGAAATAAATAAAATAATAGAAGAATCATTGCTGTTTATTGTTTTTAAATTCATTAAAGATAAATAAAATAAAATTTGGTCCTCTTTAAAATGCCAATCATTATCATTAGAAGCCCAAGAATAGTATTAGATCATTGTTTCAGTTCGAAAATGTTCAGTACTACCTTCAGAACCTGCCTACCGGCAGGCAGGCGTTTCTCTAAAGGAGGAATAAATTGCATGCTTATAGAAAGTATTTAAGAAAAGTTATGGGTATTGTCAAGATATTTAGATTGCTATTAGCAAGGGTCATCTACCTTTGCAAAAATATCAAAAATAAGTATTCAGTGTCGTGTTAAAAGTTTTGCTTAGTATTACGTATTCAGGATGCTAAATCGCAAAACACTTGCCAGCCTTTGGCTGGATTATCTTCACTCCCTCTGGGGATTCGAATGAATCTCTCTCCGCAAAAGCTTTTTGTTTATAATATCTTAGGGCATGTCAGTTGTTAGAAATTAAAAGTTAAAAATTATACCTCCTCTGATCCATAATGGATAGCCGGGAGTGAAAGTTAATTCAGAAATTGAATGCGGTTCCAGTCTTCCAGTGAATGCATCAGATTCGTTAAGTATACGTAATCTAGTTTCAGTATCAAATTGAGCTTCATTCCATTCACTCGCTAATAGATTATCAGCTCTAATAAATAATTGCCAATTTGGTTGTGTATAAGTTAGTGCTAAATCTAATAACAAATAACCGAGAGCTATAACGGAATAATCCTCATTGGCTGGTCTATCACTTACATACCGATATCTGATACTTCCTCCAATCCCAAAAAACGGTTTATAGCTTATTCCTCCAATACTAGTGTGCCGAGGAGCGAGTGGAATAAAATTTTCTCCTTCCGGTTCAGCTAATAATTCACCATACGAGTAGTTATAATCAAAATCCACAAATAGATCTTGTAAAAGTTGATATCGAATGGAGAGGTCAACACCATATCTGAAAGACTCCCCGGAAGGCTCAATAACAGCCTCATCACCAACATAAACAAATTCTGACTCAAGATATAAACTCCATAGTGCAAAATTAAGAAGTACATCTGGGAAGGGTTTCCAGAAAGTACCGAGATCGGCACCAATGGCTCTTGGTAAAGCATCAGTAACTTGCTCTTGAAGAATAACCCTTGAATCGTTTGAATGGAATCCAGAACCCATCTTTAGATATAATTGCAGTTGATCGGATGTTGAAAAAAAGAGATTCAATTTGGGACTTATTATGCCAGCCCCATCCGAAAGATTTGAATATTCTGTTTCTGTATTATCTAAGTAATCAAAAATAAAATGATCATATCGTAACCCTAGATTTAAGACCAGATTTTCAATTAATACGATTGTTCCATCATAGTAGAAATAAATATTTGTTTGGTTGACATTCCCCAATATTGGTGTGCTCAGAATATCCTTTCTATTTACCGTATGTGATAATTCTAGATCATTCACATGATCATACCTTAGACCCCATCCAAAAATTGATTTAAGCTTTGAATTTCCAAAACGGTTCTTTGTTGTATAATTTCCTTTGTAACCGTATATTCGTCTATCCTCTTTCTGTAATATCTGATCGCCATTTGTGGTGTCATTTAACCAGAAGGTAAAGTTCGACCAAAGTTGAAAATCATATTTTGAATAATAGATTTGATTGGATAGTTGTGATTCATCGTTACTGCTTGTTGTTATTATTGCATTGATGTTAAATCTTGAAGTTGAACCTCCCTCAGTAGTATCTATAGCTCCAAATCTGGTAATCCAATTATAATCGTTAACAGCTCTGTTGGGTATTTGGCCGGAATGATCCCACTTGCTAGTAAAATTGGATATTGAAACATTCAAAGTGTTTTCGTTAGATAATTTTCCTGTGTATTTACCAAAGAGATTAATTCTGTTGAAATTTTGGGGTGATTCAAAGTATGAGTCGCTAAAAAGAAATTCTCCCGCTAAATAAGCATTTTGGTTCCCTTTGCTTTTTCCCAATAGATCAATGATTGCTACAGACCGAAAAGTATTGAAATCTCCAATTTCAAATTTTACTAAATTTTTATTTATTGAATTTGTCGTTGTAAAGTTAACATACCCGGCTGTATTGAAATCTCCATGATCTGAGAAATATGGCCCTTTATTAAAATCTACAGTTCCTATTAATTCCGGTATAACATAATGAAGATCAGCATATCCTTGTCCATGCGCATGTGAAACCATATTTACCGGAATTCCATCTACACTTATGTCAATATCAGTTCCATGATCAATATCAAATCCTCTTAGGTATATTTGCTCAGCTTTACCTCCTCCAGCATGTTGTGCGGTTATTAAGCCTGGAACTATTCTTAAAATGTCTTGCGACGAATTTATTGGCCTTAATTCAATATCAACTTTATTTATATGTGTGAAGATTAAATTTGGTTCTAATGTAGATGATACTTTTATTTCTGATAGATTGATGCTCAGCATTTGCATTTTTATATTTAACACTAAGATTTGACCTGAGATAACTTTTATTTTACGTTCAACATTTTTATAACCCAAAAATGAAAATTTTATTGTATACGTGCCTTCTGGTACACTATCTAGTCTATAGTTTCCTACATTATCACTTGAAACACCTAAACCAGTTGATACTAATGAAACATTAACATATTCCATGGGATTAGCCGTCAAAGAATCTACTATTATTCCGTTGATCGTGCCAGTGTGAGGATATATAAATATTGAGGAAAAAACAAATATAATACTTGTTTGATATACCCATTTCCTTATCATTACAACACTCCCAGAGTATTAGTTTTATGCAAACAATGAAAAAGATTATATATTATATAAATGTTTTCAGTAAGTAAAATGCTCGTTGTAAGAGAAACAAATCGAAATTAAATTCAGTTTTCCATGATTTTTTAATGATCAAAATTAGTTAAGTAATTAATAAATTGCAGTTTTTCTTTCTCTAATCTTCTTCCTAAAAAGTCTTCAATGTCGCCCCGATACATTGGAACTCTACTTTCAGTAGGAACATAGTGTCGTGCTAAAAATTTTGCTTAGTAATATGGATTCGGGATGCTAAATCCCAAAACACTTGTCAGCCTTGGGATGGTTTACACTTCATAAACAAACAAGTAGGTAAAAAACACATTGTCATTTGTTCAGCAAATTTTGGTTTCTTGTATGGGATTCTCGGATATTTTGCCTCTCTTATTCCAATAAGTTTTTAATTGAAATTATTGTCACTCAGTCACTAAAATATTGTTCCGTGATGCTTCCGCTCTCTTCGTTAAAATTTTTGTATCGATTAATTAAATTGAATTATTAGATGTGACTCACATCACAGCTTTATTTGAACTAGCTTTTTAAATTATAGTGCAGAATATTCTAATTCGGAATATAGATAGGTGGAAAAGCTTGGCTGGGGCTTTCTCCACCTTTTTTATTTTACTTTTTCTACAATCATTAAAAAATCAACTTTTGCAGTTGCACCCATAAGCATGAATGTTGGCTTTACATTCGGAATAATCGAAATAATCTCACCATTTAGAGAGTTGATAAAGTCTTCTAATCTTTGCTGCATATTTCCACTTTTTACATCAATTCGATGAATCTTGTATTTCATAAATTCTCCAAATTTATTTATGGCACTTATTAATTATGACGCTTGACCCAAGAAAAAGTTATAAACAAAGAATTGCTTGAAAGAACATTAAAAACGTTTTGTCAATCAATTTAGATTGCTAGTAACAAAGTTATACGCACTAAACTTTTGTCGCTCATAAGTTTATTCTTTCTAATAAGGTGTACTATAAACATATTCGCTCCCTACACTCAAGCGTATTAATATCAGTTCTTTCCTTTGGTAAAA
>JBDLIN010000191.1:0-7497 GCA_039714835.1 Bacteroidota bacterium
CGTTTCTTAAATGATGGTGAGTTGAAATAGTCATCCCATTTTTTAGACCAGCTTTTTTCAAGGCTTCTCTTAAATTTTTAACTACTTTATTTCCATCTATCGGGTAGTCCGAACAACTTTTTATTGGTGCACCAACTTTTTTTCCTTTAGGTTTATATTTGTTAACACCTTTGAATGGAATTTGTTTTAGACCATTGACTTCAGTAGGAACTAATCTGCCGACTGCGTTTTTTACTAACTTCATAATGTTTATTTCTTAATTGTTAATTAATATATTTAATCTTTTTTAAAAAATATTAACCGCAAAGAACTCAAAGCTGCCGCAAAGTTCGCTAAGATAAAATTTAGAAGTATTCTTTGTGTTCTCTGCGAAATCTTTGTGACCTTTGCGGTTACTAAAATATTGTAACAATAAACAAAGTCTATTTAGTCATTTCCACTAATTTCAATGTATTCTTCGCTCTCTTAACTACTGGGGCATCTATCATTTTACTTCCAATAGAAACAACACCCAATCCTTTTGATTTTGCTTCTTCAAAAGCAGCCACTATTTTTATCGCTTTATCAATCTCAGTTTGTGTGGGAGAAAATGCATCATGTACGACTTTTATCTGTCGTGGATGAATACATCCTTTGCCTTCAAATCCAAGACCTTTTGCTTCGACTACTGAATTATGAAGAGCTTCCATATCATTTACATCTGAAAAAACAGTATCAATAGCTTGGATGCCAGCAGCTTTAGCCGCATTAACTAAAACAGAACGAGCATAGAAACTTTCGGTTCCTTTATTTGTTCTTTGTGTTCCGAGATCAGCAGTATAATCCTCAAGTCCAATAGCTAATGCACAATTATTAGTACTGGCTGAAGCTATCTCAAAAGCATTTATTACTCCAAGAGCAGATTCAATTATCGGCATTAAATATATTTTGCTTCTAATTGATTTCTCTTTTTTAATCTCTTTGATCTTTTTATCTACCTGCTTTATTTGATCGGCATTTTCAACCTTTGGAATTAATATAACATGAACATTATGAGGAATTACATATTCCAGATCATCCAATCCTAAAGGTAATTGATTAATTCTCACCATTCTTTCAGCACCGTAAAAATCAATTGCACGTAAAGAATTCCTGACTATAAATCGAGCAGCATCTTTTTCGGTAGGTGCAACACTATCCTCAAGATCCAAGATCACTCCATCCGGATTGTGCAATCCAGCATTCGGGAAAAACTTTGGTTCGTTTCCTGGTAAATATAATCGACTTCTTCTTAATCTATCTTTGGTTGTCCCATATTTGTTCTTTTTATTTAAAGTCGGTAAATATCCTTTTTCAATTTTAGGATTAAGTCGTTTGATCGCTAATTCAAATCTAGCCATAAGAGTTGAGGGTAGCGCACCATAATCCTCAATAAGAACATTTGCATGTTTTAAATCAAAGAATTTACACATATCCATGATTGTTGAGCGAATAGATTCGCCATACATTACATCTACTTTACTTTTGATATCAAGCTTGATTCCACCAAGACGTTTGGTAGTAATTGCAATGTAACAATCGGAGCGTACTTTTGATCCTTGCTGACCAGCTATTGCCTTTGCCATTAGAACACCTATTATTTAAATAACCAACTTATCCATAAAATCATTTATTGTCATTCCTTCACAATTAAAGATCATTTCCTTAATTTTTGCTTGACGATCATCAGAAAGTACTCCTTCTGCCAATCCGGAGAACTTATTGTCTAGATCTTCAATCGTCATTGGTTCTCTAGGATCACCTTTTGGATATTCCATATACTCAGAATATTCATTCCCATCTTTTGTTTTAACAACAACTTTAGACGGTTGTTTTGCCGGGAACATCTTTTCGAACTCAATTGAAGGTTCACCTTTTATTTTATCAATAACTTTAAATATTTTCGGATCGTTTAATTTCTCATCACTGAAAGATTGTGTTGAGATTTTCTTATCAACTATTGCTGCAGCCATACAGTAGGGGAGTGAGTGGTCAGCAGTTTCTCTAGATTCAGGACGATATTTTGCTGGGTCAAAAAGAATATCGTATGCTTGTGCAAATGCAGTTACTCTAACTTCCTCAATATCTTCATGACTTAGGTTATTTTTATTCATTGCATTTAATGCACAAGAAATATGTGTGTGTGTTAATGCTTCGGTTGGAAATGCTTTCATCCCGCATTCTAATATTTTAAAACTATCTCCAAGTCCTCCTATTAAAGCATCTACGTCCCAAGACCAATTTGATAAGCCATCTCTTCCCATCATCTCAGTTGGATTTTCTTTTTCTTCTTTCGCATTCCATCCTATGAAAGCATCCATAAAACCTTCTTTACCTTCAAAAACTTTTTCAGTACCTGAATATCCTTTCTGCGCCATTAAAGCTGCGAAAACACCAGCTTGAACCGCCATTGGATCAACAGTATTTTTCATCATTGTTAATTTACCAGCAGTAGGGCATCCAATCGTATGGTTATGAGAACCATTAATTCCTATTGCGTTTACCATTTGATCTACCGTTAAACCGAGTAATTTACCGGCAACAATCGGAGAAACAAATTGAGTAAGAGTTGCATGATGCCATTTTCTCTCTCTAACTCCAGGTTTTGCAAAAAGGCAAAGTCTCATTTCAATTTCGTATGCTAAAACTATTGCAACAATTATTTCTTCCATAGATGCATCAACAAGTTCACCAGCTGAAAGGGCTGCGGGAATAATATCTGATGGATGAGAAGGATCATCTTTCCAGTATATATCATTAAAATCTAATGCTCTTATCATTAAGGAGTTAACTAATGTTGCATTCACTGCAGGAATCTTTTCACCAAAACCGATTACAGTAGCTTCCTCCTTACCGCCCATATCTTTGTATAGGTTGCGAATTATATTTACATCCTTAGTATCAACGCTGCCATACGCGCATGCTACAGAATCGTAAATAAATCTTTTTGTCGTCTCAACTACTTCTGCAGGCAGATCTTCATATTTTAAGCTAACTGCAAACTCAGATAATATTCTTGAAATTGATTTCTCCATTTTCATCCTCACTGCTATATAAATAATTAAAAATTAACTTTTTAAACTTAAATGTTACAGTATATGTAACATTTAATTGTCACAGTAATTATAACAAATAGAGTACTATTTTGTCAAGAATAATCGGAGAAATGGTAAGATATTTTTGCATATTCATAAAAAAAAGACCGCCATCAAAGCGGTCTTTGATTAATCTAAGAATGATTAATACTATTTGAGTAAAAGTAACTTCTTAGTATTAATATATTCTTTCTTACCATCAGATGAATGTGCCATTATATTATAAAAATAAACACCAGAAGGAAGATTATTTGCATTAAATACAATTTCATGATTACCAGCAGCTTTATTAGTGTTTACCAGAGTAGCCAGTTTTTGTCCCAGTGTATTATATATCAATATAGAGACCTTGCTTTCTGTTGGCAGAGCGTATCTAATAGTTGTGGACGGGTTAAAAGGATTCGGATAATTTTGACTTAATTCATATTCTTCAGGTACAATACCAGTAATATTATCAACGCCGACTATATAAGAATAACCAGTTGAATCAGCTATAGTTATATCATCCAAGAGATATGTTTTGTTATATGGAGCATATGCCCCAATTCTAACAAGTATTTCAAGTTCTTTGTAATCAGCTAGAGAGTATGTTAAGTTAACATATGCATTTCCTGAAAAACTTGGATTAGCTATTCTCTTCCAAGTTAATCCACCATCGTCAGAAACGTCAATTAAAGCATAACCGGTTGCTCCATCTTCTCTTTTAATCCAGAAAGATAAGTAGGGTTTTGGAGCATCAGTCAAATTCAGAGGTGCTGCTAAAGTTAGAAATGGATAATCTAAGCTTGTTGGTTCAAGAGCCCAAACTTGTTGACCGCTAAGAGCATTTGTAGTCATAATATCCCACTGTCCATTAATCCACAGTACGTGTGAAACCGAATCAATTTCCACACTATCAACAACGGGGAATCCCAATTTTGTTTTATTATCATAGATCTCAACATCATCAATGTGCCAACCATCTTGTTCTGTATTTGCATTAGTGTATGATTGGAACAAAATATAACCACCGTTTTGTTGTTTGAGTGTACCGACATCAAATTTTCTTGTTTCCCATTTATCACTTGTGTGGTAAGTGAATCCAGCAAGTTTGGTCCAATTGACATTGTTTGGTGAAATATAGACGTTACCAAAGTCACGCATTTGTTCAAATGAATATTTATGGTTAAATCTTAATACTGGTCTTTCAACAGCCTCCAAATTCACAAGAAATCTTAAATATCTGTCTGCATTAGCTGGATACTTACCACCTGGACTATCTTCATAAGCATGGGGTGCTGTATGTCCTGAATCTGCAGAATCAGCAGTAGTCACCATCCATGGTATATCTTGAGCCCATTTATATGAATCATCAAAGGTTTCAATAAAGGGGGCTGTTTCAGTTATTACATCAAAAATAGTTGAAAGATCAGAGAGCTCAGAACCTTGGTTTATAAGCTCTTGTGTGTCTTGCTCATAGATCTTTCCATAATATTTTGTATTTGTAAAAGCTAGATCTGTAATCACTGTATCAACAGTTGATTTCGAAAACACTTCAAATACTTTAACTTCTTCACGTCGATAGATATAAGAAGTAGCGTAAAAATTAATTTTATTTGCAGCTGTTGAAAGTACAATTTTGTATTTATCGAAATCAGCAGCAGTTGATTGACCCCAAGTTAATTTCATTCCATTATTAGTTGGTTCAGATAGTATAAAAGATTGCGGAGTGGGGGCATTATCAATTAATATATCATCAATAAAATATGTAGTATTATATGGAGAGTAAGTTCCGATACGAACTAATATGTTGTCTCTTCTATAATCAAAAAGTGAAACTTGAAAACGTGTAAAAGAATTTCCAGTAAAATTTGGATTAGCTAATCGTTTCCATGATTGTCCTCCATCGTCAGAAACTTGTATGTCAACATATCCAGATGCTCCATCAGATCTTTTTACCCAGAAAGAGAGATAAGGATTTGGAGCACTATACAAATTTAATGTCCCAGCTAATGTTAAATAATTATACTGACCGCCGGCTGCTTTAATCTCCCATACATTCTGTCCGCTATGTGCATTAGTAATCTGAGGATGATAAAATCCGTCAATCCAAGAATCATGTGAAAAAGTTTCATCTTCAACATCATCAAAGAAAGGGAATGATGTTGTTTTATTATTATTAACTATTTCAATATCATCAATATGCCAGCCATCTCGCTGAGTATTTGCATTGGATACTGTTTGAAACATAATGTAACCACTGCTTTGCTGTTTAAGAACACCTATATCCAATTCTATAGGTTTCCATACGCCGCCGCTGTTTCCTGTTGATCCTGTTATATTAGTCCAGTTGTGATTATCAATTGAAACGTTGACATAACCGAAATCACGCATTGCTTCAAACGAATATTTTTGATTAAATTTCAATATTGGTCTTTCAACAGAAGACAAATCCACTTTCATTACTAGATGTCTATTTGCTTCAGCTGGATAATTACCTCCTGGACTATCTTCATAAGCATGTGATGCACTATGACCAGTATCTGTATCAGCGGTTGTCACTGCCCAAGGAATATCAGCAGCTAACTTACTTGAGCCTTCAAAAGTTTCAGTAAATGGAGCTGTTAGCATAGTTAAATCAAAGATAGTTGATAAGTCATTAACTTCAGAACCTTGATTTATAAGGTCTTGGTTATCTTGCTCATATATCTTAGCATAGTATTTTGTATTGGTAAAAGCTAGATCGGTAAGTACAGTATCAAGAGTTGTTTTTGAATATATTTCGAACGCTTTAACTTCTTCACGTCGATAGATATAAGAAGCAGCACCAAAATTAATTTTATTTGCAGCTGTTGAAAGTACAATTTTGTATTTATCGAAATCAGCAGCAGTTGATTGACCCCATGTTAATTTCATCCCATTGTTGGTTGGATTTGATTGTATAATATATGTCGGTGTTGGGGCATTATCTATCAAAATATCATCAACATAATATGTTCTGTTATAACGATAACCTCCAATACGCAGCAATATGTTTGCCTGCTTATAATTTTCTAGTGAAAATTGAAATCGTGTAAATAATGCTCCACTAAAACTAGGATTTCCTAATTGAGTCCATGTACTTCCTCCATCAGTAGATATATCGACTTTAACATATCCACTATTGTTATCATTTGTTTTAATCCAGAAAGCAATATAGGGATTAGAAGCAGAAGATAGATCAATTGGTGAAGATAATGTAAGAAAATTATAATTATCGGTAAATCCGGGTGTTAATGCCCATACTTGCTGACCGCTATGAGCATTAGTAATTCTGATATCCCAATATGAACTATCTCGATCCCAGTTTGCGTATGTTGTTGCGCTATCTTCAACATCGTCAAAGAATGGGAATGCAGGTTGAGCTTGGGTAGATGAGAATGATATGAATTGTAAAAATAGAAGTGATGTAAAAAGTAGAAATACTAACTTTTTCATACTGCCTCCTTAAAGATTTATTAAAAAAAATATTTATTAAATAATCTCCCTAAGCAAGAAAATTATTTTTGAATGGTTAATTAAAGAAAACTTTATATGCTTTAACTTTAAATAAAACCATATGTCCCATTATAGGTTAATAGAAAATAATTCTTCCTAATAATTATTCTGAAATGTTTCTAAATACCTTGCGAGAATCACAATATGCTGGAGAGAAAACTCTATACAAAATTCAGAATGTTTCGCTCAAGGTAGAGATTTACTTTCTAATACTAAAGTAACTTAAGAAATGAATGAGTTAATGTCAAGATAAATTTATCTTGTTCATGCAAAAAGTATATAAACTAAAAATCGCCATTATCTGTTTGTCTGTAAACTCTAATAACGAATTTGGACAATACTGTTATATGGGGTATCCAATCATCTCCCGTGATGATCTTAAATGGTGAAAAGTCATTGCGATCCCGATTTATCGGAGAAGCAATCTGCTAAATTTATATTATATATTGAAAATAAATTGGTTTTCGTAAAAAATAGAAACTCTAGTTCTTGATGTCAAGGACCACTCCTTGGCATTGTAGCATAAACGTCATGGAATGGTCCGTGACGTCCGAGTTCCTTTCCAAAATCCTCTTCGGTTTGTGTATATTCCCTTAAAAGACTGCTTCACCCAACAAAAAACGTTGGGATTCGCAATGACATAGAATTTCAAAACATAAGTTTATTTGCGGGTAACTATTGAATACCCCATTTACTGTTATTTAAAATTTAAAGCTGTTCTTTTACCCAATTTTCAAGTCCACCAACAACAACAAGCTCTTGTGCTGCTGTACCAACCGGACTAATTGGATATTCAGAAATACCAGTAATGATTTTGGAATTTTTGAAATCGATTTTCGCATTTATTCCAGTTTCAATAGTTAGTTTA
>JBDLIN010000192.1:0-7495 GCA_039714835.1 Bacteroidota bacterium
TATTTGAAAATTATGCTACAACAAAAAATAAATTTCAAAAAAGGTTAATTAAACCAGTATCATTTGTAAAATTAGACACTTCTCATTATTTCGTTGATTTTGGAAAAGATGCTTTTGGTACGTTGATTTTCTCCAATATCAATGTTAAAAGTATTGATAGCTTAATTATTCACTTAGGAGAAAAAATCACATCAGAAAACAGAATTGACCGAGATCCTACAGGAAATATCCGATATCAAGAAGTTCACCTCCCTGTCAATCCCAACCAAACTGAATATTGCCTGAAACTTCCAGCAGATAAACGGAATACTTCTGGTGACGCTGTCCTACTTCCTGATTCGATGGGAGTAATTTTCCCTTTTAGATATTGTGAAATTGAAAATTATAATCAGGAACTTAAACCTGAAGATATTCAACAGAAAATATATCACTATTATTTTGAGGATAACCAGAGTATATTCGAAAGTTCTGATACTATTCTCAATCAAGTTTGGGACATTAGTAAATACAGTATAAAAGCAACTTCCTTTACTGGATTATATATTGACGGTGACCGTGAAAGAATTCCCTATGAAGCTGATGCTTATATAAATCAACTTGGTCATTATTATACTGATCGTGAGTATTCAATGGGAAGATTGACAAACGAGTATTTTATTGACCATCCCACCTGGCCTACAGAATGGATATTACACACTGTCCCAATGTTCTACAATGACTTTATGTTTACTGGAAATATAGAATCAATTGAATATTATTACGAAGAATTAAAACATAAAACACTCATTAGTCTTGCTGGTGAGGATGGATTGATATCATCACAAACACTCACTGATGAAATAATGACACAGTTAGGTTTCTCTGATCCAAAGAGAAGAATTAGAGATATTGTCGATTGGCCTCCCGGACAAAAAGACACCGGCTGGAAACTGGCTAGACCAGAGGGAGAAAGAGATGGTTATGAATTTACAGCGTTTAATACAGTTGTTAATGCGTTCTATTTTCAAAATTTAAAATTAATGTCCGAACTTGCTGGATATTTAGGAAAGAGTTCTGATTCAATATTTTATCTAAATCAAGCAGTAAAGGTAAAAGATTCGATCAACGAAAAGCTGCTAGATAAAGAAAAAGGAATTTATATTGATGGAATAGGGTCTCAACATTCAGCACTACACGCAAATATATTCCCGCTTGCATTCAGTATTGTTCCGGATGAATACAAATCAAATGTGATCGAATTTATTAAATCTAGAGGAATGGCATGCAGCGTTTATGGTGCACAATATTTGCTGGAAGGACTATATAGAGTCGGTGAAGCGGAATACGCCACGAGTCTACTTACTGCAACTCATGATAGAAGTTGGTGGAATATGATAAAATCGGGCTCAACAATCACAATGGAAGCATGGGATATGGAATACAAACCAAACTCAGATTGGAATCATGCTTGGGGTGCAGCACCAGCAAATATTATCCCCGGATATTTATGGGGCATAAAGCCAATTGAACCCGGATTCAAAAAAGTAGAGATAAAACCGCAATTGGATACACTTCGTTCATCAAAAATTATTGTTCCTACAATACGAGGCAGCATCAAAGCTGAATACCTAAAAGGAGACGAAAGCAACGTTTTTCAAATTTGGATTCCGGGCAACATGATCTGTCATTTTGAACTAACTCAAAAAACTTTCAATAAAATGTACTTAAATGAACTTGAGATACAACAAGGAAAGAATAGATTTTTATTAAATCCAGGATTTAACAAAATTACGATCAGGTAAATACTACTGAATAAATTTTATCCACTCTCAATTCTTAATTAAAATAATTCAAACATACAATCGATTGTTTGAATTTTATCTTATATTTGCAGCTAATATTTGAATAGAAAGTGTGGATAAAGAATGTACCGTTATTTAGTAATGTTTTATATTACTTTAATTATTAGCAGCACTATATACGCTCAGGAGGATAATACATATCGACTCGAAGATGATGTTATAGTCTCTGCATCCCGCTATGAACAAGAGCAATATCAAGCTTCTGAAGCAATTTCGATATTGAATCAGAACCAAATTGAATTTATGAATCCGATTAATTCCGCATACTCACTTCTGGGCACAGCAGGATTATGGATGCAGCAAACCAACAATGGCGGTGGTTCTCCGTTTGTTAGAGGTTTAACCGGTAATCAAACACTAATTATGATTGATGGGATACGGCTCAACAATTCAACATTTAGATATGGACCAAATCAATATCTTAATACAATAAACATCAACAGCATTCAAAGAATAGAAGTAATGAGAGGTTCCGGCTCTGTTCAATATGGGAGCGATGCACTTGGTGGTACAGTCCACTTTATAACAAAATCACCAACAATTACTCCCGATAATCAAGCACTTAAGTTGGGATTGAATGCTAAATATTTATCAGAAAATATTGAGAAATCTGGCTATATGAATTTTGATTATTCTTCTCCAGTTATTGGTTTAACAGGATTAGTATCATATAAAGATTTTGGAGATGTAGTTTCCGGAGGAGATATTGGAAAGCAAATCCCCTCTTCATATAATGAATATGCAGCAAATCTAAAATCTATATTTAAGGTAACTGATTCATATTTTCTAACATTATCATATGATTATCTCAAACAGTCAGATGTTAATCGATATGATCAAGTAACTCAAAGGGGTTACGAATATTATAAGTTTGATCCTCAAATCCGTCATTTAGCTTATCTTCGAAATAATATATCAACTAACTCAGATCTTTTTAAAAATTTTGCATTTACAGTTTCATGGCAGCAATCTGATGAAACAAGAAAAAAGAAAAAATTAAACAGTACTACTCAAACATTAGAAAATGATAAAGTAAATGTACTTGGAATTAACTTCGAAACTATTTCACAGTTTTCACAATCTTGGAAAGCAAACTCCGGTGTTGAACTTTACTACGATTATGTTAATAGCATCAAAGAGAATCAAGATCTATTAAGCGGAATAAGTACTTTCAAAAGAGGCTTGTATGCTGATAACAGTAAAGCATTTAATCTTTCGATCTATAGTATGCATAACATTCATTTTGGTAAAACAACTTTTAATGGTGGGTTAAGATTTAACACTAATGCTATTGATATTAAAGACGATACATTTGAAGATGTAAAAATATCACCGATGGCTGTGACCGGACATATATCTGCTCAATATCACCTTTCAAATTTTTTACAACTCATCGGAAGAATAAATACTGCATACAGGACACCAAATATAAATGATTTAAGTTCATTTGGTTCATTTGATTATGGAGTAGAAGTTCCAAATAAAATTCTTGATCCTGAACGATCAATTAATTTTGAAGCCGGAATTAAAGTACGATCAAAGTACATAACAGGTTCTTTCTTTGTATATCGAAATAATTTGATCAATCTGATAGATCGTGTAAGAGCAACATATAATGGTGATTCAACTTATCAAGGTGAAAATGTATATACAAAAGTTAATGTCGGTAAAGCATATATCCAAGGTATTGAAGGAGACCTCACTTATCATTTAAGTAGAAGTTTTTTATTGTATTCAAATCTGAATTACACCTATGGATATAACACCACTAAAGGTGAACCGATGAGAAGAATTCCTCCATTAAACGGAAATTTAACTTTAATATATAATTATTCTTCTGTGAAACTTTCTTTGGAAATGTTATTTGCTGCAAAGCAGGACCGATTATCATCTGGCGATGTTGATGATCATCGAATTCCAGATGGCGGTACTCCAGGATGGGAAGTGCTTAATTTATATGGGACGTATAATATAAAGCCTTTTATATTTTCAGTTGGTTTACTCAACATATTTAACGAAGAATATAGAACACACGGCAGTGGCATTAATGGAATTGGTCGCAGTGTTTTCATCGCTGTTAATTATCAATTCGAATAACTCAAATCTATTTATCAAGAAAATGCTTGTCAGCAAAATTAAGATATTGTTCCCAATCGTATTTTGTAGCGCTATGCTTACCAGTCCTAATGTGATATCCAATAAAATCACCAACTGAATTATTCACTTCAGGCATACTCTCGGTCTGCAATCCTGCTTTACCAAATAAACTATAGACAGGTTCAGCGTTTTTAGCTGAAAGAAATTCTCCATGAGGATCTGCCCACCTATCTTGTTCTGCACTTGCAACATAAGCCAGTCGTGGAGCAATTAAGGCTATCAGCATATGCTGATCTATAGGCAGTTCATCCTCGTTATCATTATACTTTTTGAAATTTCCACAGAACCAGTGAGGGAAAGAATTATTTATCTTTTTAACGGTTTCACCAAATCTCCTTCTTGATAATGCTGCTCCCCCGCATCCGGAATTATTTGAAATAGCTATTGCAAATCTTTGATCTTGAGCTCCAGCCCAAAGAGCCGTTTTACCTAAACGCGAGTGCCCCATAACAACTACTTTTTCCTTATCTACAGATCGATCTGTTACAAGATAATCCATAGCTCGACTTAAGCCCCAAGCCCATGCAGAGATCGAAGTCCATTCATCAGCATTTACTTTACTTTGTCCATTTTTATAAAAGAGTGAATGAACTCCATTCTTAAATCCATCATGAATATCTGGATCAATATCGCCATAGTAAATCGTCGCTAATGCATAACCACGCTCAATTAAATATTTTACTTCCCAACTAGAAGCTCTGACACCTCTTGTAGACTCATCTGCTCTATTATTTTTTATATTAAAGAGTTTATTATTTCTTACCCAGTTCTTTGTTATGGTGATTTTTTCATCATTACACACTGCTTGATTACCATAGAAGTTTAAGCCTAAAATTACTGGATGTGTTTTTTTACCATTATCTGGAAAATATAATAAAAGATTGAAAGTAATTTCTTTATCATTGTTATTAATTATGATCTCTATTTCCTTACGAACAGCACTTCCATTAAATGCAGAGTTATCTTCTGAAATAACTTTATACTTTTGTGAATCAGGTTTTCCTGGAGCTTTACCATAAACCTCACTTTCAAATAACTGCAAAATTTCAGGTCGCTTTTTCTCTAACCAATCTTGCTTATTAGATATCTCACTTCCATCTTCAAGTATTAAAGGATCAGGCAAAGTATATGCTGGGACTTTTGATTCATCATAGTTGATATCACTGTTTTGTGTAAAACTTATTGATGAAGTAAATAATATTATAACAGATATAAGGAAAAATAATGAACTTTTTTTCATGTGTTTTACCTATAAATTTATTCTTTAACAGACATGTTTAATTCTTTTAATTTTTAATAACATCAACCTGCCATGCACCGGATTTATTGTCGTTATTCTCAATGAGATTCGCTGATAGTTTATGATCTCCACTATTTATAGTAACATTTTGAAATAACACTTCAGATTGTTCACTTGAAATCTGCTTCTCATAAATTGTTTCATCAATATCAAGAACCACACTAGCATTTGAATGTGGATAATTAAAACGAACACGAATATCATACAACGCCTCTGCTTCTGAATGCAATAACCAAAACCCTGTTGCTTCCTTTAACCACGGACTTTTTTCTATCTGCCGCCAGTCCTGTCTTGTTAATACAACTGGATTCTCATATTCTGTACCAATACAAATATTCAATGGTATGTAATTATTCGGTTTTGTATTACTTACATCATTAAACCAAGTTTCATATGCTTTTTTTAATTCCTTAACTATTTGAAGATTTTCAGTAGCGACATCCTTCATTTCTAAATTATCATTCAGCATATCATACAATTCAAACTTTGGCTTGCCTGTAAATTGCTCTTGGAAAAATCCATTGGCATGTAGTAATTTCCAGCGCTGATTACGAATTGCAAAATTATTATACAGTTGCGGGATATTACTACGATGAGCTTGTAATATTAAATTACGGTCTGGCCAGGATACGTTTCTTTTTATCAATAAAGGAAGAATGCTTCTGCCGTCTATTTCAATATTATTCGGTTCTGCTATACCACATGCATCAAGAATGGTTGGAAAAATGTCGATGTGAGCAGAAATTTTATCACTTATCATTGAAGGATCTAATTTATCTGGCCAATGTAGAAAAAGCGGGGAACGAATACCACCTTCATAAACTTCTGTTTTCTTCCCTTTCATTCCAGCAACGTAACGGCGTCCGTTTGGTCCGTTATCTACCATAAAAATCACAAGAGTATTTTTGCTCAATTTTAACTCATCTAATTTATGAAACAACATACCCACATTATCATCGATGTTTGTTATCATTGCATAGATCCGTGCCCTACGATCGGTATCAGAATCACTGAGTAATGGATGTCCAAAATTTTGTGGGAACTGATCATTACTAAGATTCATCGATTTATATTCATTGTAAAGTTCTTTTGGAATATCTTCAAACGGTGAATGAGGTGTATTTGTCGATAGGTATAAAAAGAAATTCTTGTCTTGATCTGTAGTTTTTTTTATCCATTCCACAGCTTTGTTAAAATAAATATCTGTACAATATCCCTTTTCCTGCACCTGTTTGCCGTTATGAAATAAGGTTGGATCAGTATATTTGCCTTCACCATCCGGAGGATCAGATTCCTGTCCGATACCACCGCCTTTATGTACCAAGACTTCATCAAATCCCTGCTCCTGCGGGCGCATCGGATAATTATCCCCGAGGTGCCACTTCCCGAAAATCGCTGTAGCATACCCCTCAGATTGCATAATTTCTGCAATGGTAATTTCTTCAGGGGCCATCATAGCACGTCCTAAAAATGTCCCGACTACACCGGTTCGGTAATTATAACGACCTGTCATTAAAGATGCACGTGTTGGAGCACATACAGGACTTACATAAAAGTTGTTCATCTTGGCACTCTCATTTGCCATAGCATCTAAATTTGGTGTTCTGATTATTGGATTACCTGTAACACCAAGATCTCCATACCCTTGATCGTCTGTCATAATTAGAATTACATTGGGACGCTCCTCTGTTGATAAATTACTCTGATCAGAAGAGCATGAAAATAAAACAAGTATAAAGAATATGAGAGTATAATAAAATGAAGTATTCACTGTAGTTTTTATTTGTTATCTAAATTATCTTAATAAAAGAATACATCTCTAACACACTAAAAGTAAATATTTAATTTTATAGATTAAAATATATTTTCAATATTGATTTTATATACTTCATTGTATAATTTGCTGACCATTACATTTATTATAGATAATAGTATAATAAAATCCTCAATAGGAGAATATAATGAAATATTTAATGATAGTTTTTTCTTTGTTCTTATTTATCAATTCGTTATCTGCACAAAATATTTATGAGAATCCAAATCCACTTTGGAAAGCAACAGAAGATGATGTCTATCTTCAGGAAGCATCTAACATAATTACAACAGATAATCCAATTACTTCAGTCGGGGAGTTGAATGGACAACTCTTTGCTGTAATGGACAAAACAATTTATCGAGCTGAGGAAAATGGACTTAA
>JBDLIN010000193.1:0-7486 GCA_039714835.1 Bacteroidota bacterium
TTCAAATTCATCTTGATACTGATGACGCAAATGCAGCAAATGTTCGCAATGAAACTTATGTCGAATTTATTGGGAAGATGTAATGTTGTTAGGAAAAGTCATTGGTAATGTTGTGTCTGTAAAAAAGGAGAGTAATCTTGAAGGATTAAAGTTACTCGTAATAAAATATTTGAATGAGGAACTTCAGTTTACAGGAAAATCTGTGGTTTGTACAGATACTGTTAGTGCCGGACCGGGAGATATGGTTTTACTTTGCTCTTCTTCTTCAGCAAGAATGACGAGATTAACAAAAGATGTCTGTACAGATAATACTATAGTAGGAATTGTAGATTCTATATCATCAAGCGGTCAAGTTTTATATCATAAGAAAAATGGTATCGGAAAATAGAAGTGAATATTTCTCTAGAAAAAATAATATCACTAGTTGTTAAGGAAGTTATAGCTGAACTGACTAAAAGAGGAATTCATGTTGATGGTGAAGTTGGCAATATACCAAATGTTGATAAAAACCAACGAAAAATTAATTTGGAATTGAAAGAATATAAGACACCATTACTAAATGAAGCACATATATTGGATATGGATTTAAGTATTGAGGAAATTGAAGTTCCCCAAAAAACAATTATTACACCAAGTGCACAAGATTTAATAAGAAAAAGAAAAATTATAATAACTAAAAAATAAAGGAGTTAATGATGGCTGGAGCAGCATTAGGATTTGTTGAGACTCGAGGTAACACCGGAACAGTAATGGCGATTGACGCTATGCTTAAAACAGCAAACGTCGATTTTGTCGGACGAATTGAAATCGGTGGAGGTTACGTAACAGCATTAGTTCGTGGTGAAGTTGGAGCAGTAAAAGCTTCTGTAGAAGCTGGAGCAGATGCAGCAGCAAAAGTTGGAGAATTAGTTTGTACAAATATTATCCCATCGGCTCACGAAGAAGTATTCGAGCAAATGGGACAAAAAAAATAGGAGTTATATATTATGTATGATGCATTAGGAGTTATAGAAACATTAGGATTTACAGCTGCAATGCAAGCAGCAGATGCTGCCGTTAAATCTGCAAATGTAAGCTTAGGAAGATGGTTGAAAGTTGGTGGTGGAAAAGTAAATGTTATTGTACGCGGTGATGTGGCTGCTGTAAAAGCTGCAGTAGATGCCGGAGTTCAAGCAGCATCAAGAATTGGCAATGTTGAAGCACAAGTTGTTATTCCAAGACCAGCTTCAAAATTGGCAGATAAAATGCCAATCGAGCCAATGAAAAAAACTAAAAAATAAGGAAATTAGAAAGCCGTGAATATTTCAGAAAACGAATTACAAGATATTGTAAAGAAAGTTGTTCAAAATATTGTCGACGAAATAGAGACAGATAATCCATCGGTCATAAGTTCTTCAAATGGAAACTGGGGAGTTTATGATGATATGAATGATGCTGTAAATGCAGCTCATGAAGCATTTCTTTCATACAAAGAGCGAAGTATACAGTGTAGGAAGGATTTCATTGATGCAGTCCGACAGATGTCAATCGATCATAAAGATGAACTTGCTCGTATGACTGTTGAAGAAACAAAAATGGGTCGTGTTGAACACAAGGTTGCAAAGTTCATCAATGCTGCCAAAAACAGTCCAGGAGTGGAATATCTTGAACCAAAAGCATGGTCTGGTAAAAATGGATTAGCTCTTGATGAATATGCACCATTTGGTGTTATTGGAAATATTACACCAAGTACACACCCTGGTCCAACAATGATAAATAATATTATTATTCAACTTGCGGCAGGAAATACAATTGCTTTTAATGCACATCCTTCTGCAAAAGAAGTTAATGCTAAAGTTATCCAATTGGCAAATCAGTATATGGTAAAGGCTGGTGCACCTCATAACCTTGTTACTTGTGTAAAAGAACCTACACTTGATACAGCAAAAGCTCTGTTTGATAATAAATATGTAAAATTACTATCGGTTACAGGCGGTCCATTTATGGTCGATATGGCAATGAAATATCCTAAAAAAGTAGTGGCTGCTGGACCTGGGAATCCACCCGTGCTAATTGATGAAACTGCTGATTTAAAATTAGCTGCTGAAGAAATAACACAAAGCGCAAGCTATGATAATAATATTCTCTGTATTGCTGAAAAAGAGATATTTGTTGTGGAATCAGTATTTGATTCTTTTATGAAAGAGATGGAAAAAGCTGGTAATGTTAAATTATCCCAAGAGCAAATGAATAATTTAGCTGAAAAAGCATTAGATAAAAAAGGTGATGAATGGATGATCAGCCGTGATTATGTCGGACGAAATGCAAGAATATTAGCAAATGCATTAGGGATAAACATTAGCGATGATGTTCCACTATTATTTGGTGAGACAAACAGTAGTCATCCATTCGTAATTGCTGAGCAAATGGCACCCTGCTTACCCGTTATTAAAGTTAGAAATTTTGAAGAAGGTGTCTCTGCTGCTGTGAACGCTGAACACGGTCATCATCATACAGCAAGTATATTCACAAAAGATATGGAACGTGCAACATATTACACAAAAGTTCTTAACTGTGATGTTCATACAATAAATGGTGGGACATTACGTGGTGATGGTGGAGATTTAGGTGAAGGATACTTTTCTCATACAATTGCTACACCAACAGGTGAGGGAATATGTACACCATTAGATTTTACCAGAAGAAGAAGAATAATGACACACGGTTCATTTAGATTTGTATAAAAAATTGTAAATTTATAAATAGGAGATAAAATGGCAAAAATGAATGCTATTGGAATTGTAGAAACAAAAGGATTTGCACCCTTAATTCAAGGTGCTGATGCAGCAATAAAAGCGGCAAGTGTTGATATGGTTGAATGGAGACAAGTGGGAAGTGGATATGTATCATTTGTTATTGAAGGTGATGTAGCAGCAGTTCGTTCAGCTGTTGATGCTGGCGTTGAAGCTGCTTCACGTGTTGGAGAAGTAATCTCTGAACTTGTAATTCCTCGACCAATTGATGAACTTGATCAAACATTTGATAGATAATCTATGATATTTGCAAAAGTTATTGGAACTATCGTATCAACCCAGAAAGATGAAAATCTAAAAGGTAAAAAACTTCTGTTATGTAAAGAAGTAACTCATGATGGTAAACCTCTCAATACTTATCATGTTGCTGTCGATGCAGTTCAAGCTGGAGAAGGTAATTTCGTTCTATTAACATATGGTTCAGCATCAAGAATGACTGAAACAACTAAAAATGCCCCTATTGACGCTGTAATTTCAGCAATAATTGATGATGTTGAAATTGAGGGACCTTATAAATGAAAGTCGGTAGAGTAATTGGTGTGGTGTGGGCATCTAAAAAAGTGAAGGAACTTGATGGTTGTAGACTATCAGTTGTGCAACCAATTACTACTGATGGTAAAAATGTTGGAAATCCTCTTGTAGTTGCAGATCCAAGAAGTATCGGATCCGTTGGAGATGAGATTATATATGTTACAAGTACAGATGCTACTCAAGCTTTCGATAGTGGCTTTGCGCCAGTAAACGCTAGTGTTGTTCAACTTGTTGATGAGATAGCATAATGTTTTTAGCAAGAGTAACTAGTAGAGTTGTATCTACAGAAAAACATCCAGCTTATGTTGGGAAGACAGTTTTAGTTGTTCAACCAATTTATCCCGATGGATCTGATAAAGGGGATGAATGGGTGGCAATAGATTATGTTAGTGCGGGAATAGGAAATATTGTGGTTTGCGGCGGTGCTCCAGGTGTAGCTAAAACTGTTTTTGATCTTGAACTTGCACCAATCCGTACTCTAATTATGGCAATAGTTGACCATATTGATTATACTGATATAGATTAAATTTAAATTAAATATAGGTTTAATTATGACTAATGAATGGGAATTGAAGAAGTTATTTGTTGAGTTAGGACACAGAATTTGGGCGCGAAATTATGTTGCTGCGAATGATGGTAATATGACAGTTCGTCTTAACGACAAAGAAATATTAACAACACCTACCGGTATTAGTAAAGGATTCATGACCAATGATATGATAATTAAGGTTGATTATGATGGGAAAGTTATTTCTGGTAATTCAAATTATCGGCCATCAAGTGAAGTTGCAATGCATATCGACGTGTACAGAGAAAGACCAGATATAAATGCAGTTGTCCATGCTCATCCACCATATGCAACAAGTTTTGCTGTGGCAGGTATTCCTTTAGACAAATGTGTCTTGCCTGAAGCAGTAATTGTAATAGGAGCTGTTCCTATTGCAAAATATGGGCTCCCTTCAACAATGGAATTACCAGATAACATTAGACCTCATATTAAAACCAGTGATGTGATATTGCTGGAAAATCATGGTGCGTTATCATTAGGAGTAGATTTACTTTCTGCTTATCATAGAATGGAAACACTTGAACACACTGCAAATATTGTGAGTAAAGCAATTCAGCTTGGTAATTTAGGTGTTCTGCCAGAAGAAGAGAGAGATAGACTGATGACATTACGTGATAAATTTAATCTTCCTGGTCGAGTATCAGTATGTGACGCTACTCCAATGCCGAGTAATGCAGAGCCAATTATAAATACTGAACAATTGAATCAATCAAATACACCTAAAGTATCTGATGAAGCAATTAGAAAAATAACAGAGAGCGTTCTCGCAAAATTGAATAAATAATTTTCAAGAGTTAGAGAGGAAGAATGAAGGTACTAATTGCTAATCCCGGAAGTACATCATACAAATGTAAATTATATGAAACGTCAGATATGTCAGTACTGTTTCAAGCTACTGTTGAGCGTATTGGCGATTCACAGGGAATATATTCACATTCTTTCGATGAGAATGAAACTATCAAAGAAACACTTGAGATTAAAGATTATTTTACAGCAGTAGAGTTAACACTAAATTCATTAAAAGAAAAGTATTCTATTGATGATGTTGATGCTGTTGGCTTTAAAACTGTCCACGCTAAAGGTGTTTCGGGATGTGTAGAGCTTACAGATGATGTTTTATCCGCAATGGAAGATTTTCGCTCATTAGCTCCTGTTCATACCGATGTTTATATTACTGCAATATCTGTATTTAAAAAATTACTTAAATCAACACCGTTACTTGGTTTATTTGAAACTCATTTTCATGTGAATATTCCTGAAGAAGCATATCTATATGGAATACCTTATGAATACTATAAGAACCATGGTATTCGCAAGTATGGATTTCATGGAGCTTCTCACAGATACATAGGACAAAGAGCTAAAGAACTTTTTGCAGCAGAAAAAGTTATTTCGTGTCATCTTGGCGGAAGTTCTTCGGTTTGTGCAATTAAAGATGGCTGGTCAATTGATACATCAATGGGAATGTCTCCGCAAAGTGGATTGTTAAATTCAAATCGTGTAGGTGATCTTGATTCTTATGCATTACTTTATCTTATGGAAAAAGAAAATTTATCAATCGATGAAGCAAGAGATATTCTTATGTCGAAGAGCGGATTACTTGGACTTTCAGGAGGACTGAGTGATTTTAGAGATATCGAAACAAAGATGAACGAAGGAGATGAAAAAGCACAGAGAGCGTTCAAAACTTTTGCCTATTATGTTAAAAGATATATTGGAGAGTATTTAACAGCATTGAACGGAGCTGATTGCATTGCTTTTACAGCTGGTGCAGGTCAGAAATCACCATTATTAAGAGAAGCAATTGTTGGCGAATTAGATAATCTTGGAATTAAATTGGACAGAGATAAGAATAATGAAAATCCAATTGAAGGGATAATATCTTCTGAAGATTCGAAAGTAATTGTTGCTGTAATTCCAACAAATGAAGAATTTATAGTAGCTAAAGAAGTAGAAAAATATTTAGTAAAATAAATATGAGCAATGGGAAAAAATATATAGGCTTTGACCTTGGGGCCGAAAGTGGAAGATGTGTAGTAGCTATATTAGAAAATGGAAAACTAGAACTTAACGAAGTTCATCGTTTTGCAACTCACAACTATAAAAGTGGGACAGAATTTCATTGGGATATCAAGAAAATATTTTCTGAAATTGTTACTGGATTAAAAAAAGCTAAGAAAAAGTTCGGGAGTAAATTTGAATCAATAGGAATTGATACTTGGGGAGTTGATTATGCTTTAGTTGACGAAAATAATGAACTGTTGAACGACCCGTTTCATTATAGAGATGATAGAACTGATAAAATAATGGATGAAGCTTTTGCTATTGTAAGTAAGGAAAAAATATATAGTACAACCGGCATACAGTTTCAACCATTTAATACTATATTTCAGTTATTAGCAGAGATGAAAAATGATTCTGAGAAATTGATTAGAGCAAGGAAGATGATTCTAATTCCTGATTATTTAAACTTTCTGTTATCTGGAGAAATTAAAGCTGAATATACAATTGCATCAACAACCGGATTAGTTGATCCGGCAAGGCGTGATTGGGCTTGGGAATTAATAGACTTATTTGGGATCCCAAGACATATTTTCCCAGAAATTATTGAGCCAGGAGAAAGGTTAAATAATCTATTGCCAACAATTACAAAAGAGACAGGATTAAATTCTGATATCCCAATAATTGCAAGTGCGGGACATGATACTGCAGCTGCAGTTGTTTCTGTTCCGGCAGAAGGGAATAATTGGGCTTTTTTAAGTTCCGGTACTTGGTCTTTAATGGGACTTGAAATTGGTGAGCCAATACTTAAAAGTGAGGCAATGCAATATAATTTTACCAATGAAGGAGGAGTTGAAAAGAGTATTCGGTTTTTAAAAAATATTATTGGACTTTGGCCAATTCAGGAATGTAGAAGATATTGGCTTAAGAAAGGGGAGGATTATACCTATCCATATTTAACAGAAAAAGCTACCAATATTGGTAACACTAACAGATGGTTAAATCTAAATGATGTAAGATTTTTGAAAGCTGGAGAAATGCCCGAAAAAATATCTGCATTCTTAAATGAAACTAATCAAAACTCTGCTGATGATATTGGTTCAATCATTCGTATTGTATTAGAGAGTCTTGCATTTAATTATAAAAAGACAATTGAAGAAATTGAAAAAGTGATTGGTAAAAGAATAGAAAAATTACATGCAGTTGGCGGTGGTATTCAAAATGAATTATTAAGCCAGTTAACAGCTGATGCTTTATGTATGGAAGTAATTGCCGGTCCAATTGAAGGAACTATTATCGGAAATATTGGAATACAGGCGATTGCAACTAAGGATGTTGAAAATCTAAGCCAATGGAGAGAAGTTGTCAAAAATTCATTTAGCCCTAAGGTTTATAAACCAAAGAATCCAATGTATTTTGAAGAGAATCGAGATAATTTTAATACAGTATGCTAAAGATATAAATAATTACTAAAATGCTTGATCAACAAAAATCCAAATTAATTCAAGAATTTATTAAAGCAGCAGAAGTTGCAACAGCCACAGTAGAAGTAATTCCAACTGATGCAAACGAATTAAACAAAGCATTAGTTAAA
>JBDLIN010000194.1:0-7466 GCA_039714835.1 Bacteroidota bacterium
CTCTTTCTTTTTCATGCTTCTCGTCATAATCAACGCCCATAGATTCCGGCATTCCAAATGCTTTTGGATGTAAGTATTTACCTCTATCTTCCGGGTTTTTCACTTCTTCAACCGGAATACGATTAGCATTTGCAAATGCATCTTGTCTTATACCGGTTACTTGCCAGCTTACTTCCACATTAGGTTTATCTGTTTTTATAGAGAATCTATTGTTACTGATCTTTTGAGATACTATTGCTTGAGCGAATTCACCAATTACTGTTAACTGATAACGAAAATCTCTATTTAATGCTTCAAACCATTCCGGCAATTCAACATCTGCATTTCCATTTCCGTCAGTCGTAACATTACCGTTATATATATTCATCATATCCGGGCTTTCAACAAAGGAATGGGAAAGATTTTTATTTTCTGGATCGAGTGGGTGATCTATTAAAAAAGATCCTCCACCTTTCTGTAAGTTCCCTGTAACTCTTGCATCTCCTAAAAAGTATCCGGCATAATAAGTCCCCTCACCATAGATACCAATACCATAAGTTCCATCTGCATTCCCATAAACTCCACGACCTGATGAACCATCAGCTCTAAAAGCTCCTCCATAGTTTCTTCCTTCTCCATAATTAAATGCATAGCCATAAACTCCGTAACCTTCTTTACCTAAGGCAAAAAAAGCTCCACCAAAGTTTGTTACATCACCAGTATTTGATGCTACGCCTTCTACTCCACGACCAGATTTACCTGCTGCTTCAAAATATCCACCATGGTTTGCTACCTCACCAGTGTTTGATGCTACGCCTTCTACTCCACGACCAGAAGTACCACTTGCCTCACCATATACTCCTCGTCCATAACCACCAGTTGCTAAACCATGAACTCCCTGTCCTTGATTACCAAATGCTCTAAATACTCCTCCATAGTTTTCTACATCACCACTATTTGTTGCCTCACCAAAAACTCCGCCCATATCACTTGAAACGGATAATTTATAAAATGGAAATCCATCACCACCAACACTTAGCATTGACTGAGGATTTGTTGTACCAATACCTACGTTACCGTTTTCTATTATTGTGATGCCATTTGCTCCTGACGGTGAAGAAGATGTTGAGCTTGTTAATAACCTAATACTACTATTATCGAAAATTATATCTCTCCGATGTCCATTTGGAGTAAATGCTATTAAACCAGGCCAACCTTCTGGAGTACTTATGTTAATCTGTGCATTATCTGTCACATCAAATCTAGCAAGACCATCTACATGTAATTTCTGTTGAGGGGTAGCAATACCAATACCTAAATTACCACTGAAATATCCCTTGCCTAAAAAGTATCCAGCATAACCACCAGTAGTATGTACTCCATATATTGCTGAGCCATCCAGTTCATCATCTGTAAGACCATAGACACCGTGGCCTCCTCCACTAGCTTCTCCAAATACACCAGCTCCTCCAGCACCATCAGAACTCCGCAATCCGTAGATGCCGTACCCACCAAAGGATGTTGGAGGTGAGACTGTCGCATGGCCAAAGATGGCAGCTTTACCTAACTGGTCAGTGCTTTGCATCACATGCAATTTGTATAAACTGCTAGGATTATCTGTAGCAATACCTACATTACCATCAGCAGACACAAAAACTCCTTCATTTCCACCATCTCCGGAAAGCCAATGATTATTAAGTTTTACATTTTGTGTAGCAGTATGATTGCCTAAATTATCTCCGCTGCTTGTAGTTGCTATTGTTATTGTATTTGCACCATCATTTGGTGTAATTGTTATATTACTTCCCTCTACTAAATCTACATTACCTCCATCATTTACAACTCCGTCTAAACTTGAGATTATATTTGAGGAAATATCCGCTGATGTTAGTGTATTATTTGTTACCATTGCACTTGTAACTGAATTAGCTTGCCCCTCATTTACATATCTTCCATCTGAAAAGGTCGTATCTAATGAAACTTCATCAGCAGATACTGAAATACCAGCACCTTTGCCTGTGTTAATTACTAAATCTCCCGAACTTCCTCCTCCGGTTAATCCAGCACCGGCTGTTACTGATGTGATATCTCCTCCTCCTACTCCATCTGCCGATATGGTGACGGTATTCGCTTCATTATCTGGAGTTATTGTTATATTACTACCAGCTACTAAGTCTACATCTCCACCGTCATTTATTACTCCATCTATACTTGACAAGAGATTTGTTGCTATATCATCTGAAGTTAATGTGTTATCTGTTACTTTAGTACCATTGACAGCATTTTCTGCTATTGATGGATTTGGATAATCTCCAACTAAATCTCCACCGGCTGTTCCTCCCGGTGGTAGTGATACTCCAGAATGAAGTTTTGCTTGTGTTACTGCTCCATCCGTTAGTTTTTCTGTCGTTACTGCATTATCTTGCAGTTTAGCTGTACTAACAGTAGAATCTTCAACAGACTTACTCATCAAGCTGTAGAAAGAAGATGTGAATTCTACCCTTGGTGATAATGCTGCTCCTCCATCAATACTCATTTCCAGCCAGTATGGTTTATCAAATTGAAGAACAAGTACTGTTACTTTTCCGAGTATTACATTAAATACACCACCAGTAGTTGATACTGCTTGAGTCTCTTCCCATAACATTGTACCACTGGTTGCTGCATCATATAATTTGAAGTTAAGTGAATAACTACCATCACTTACTACTGAACCGTCAGAATTTGTTAATAGTCCTTGAAAACTTGTGGTTTGTGGTACTTGCCCTAAAGTAACCAGGCTTGTGATAAGAATAATTAATAGAATTGAATATGGACTTTTCATAGCTCCTCCTTTCTGTTTTCACTACTAATCTATCGTAAATTCGATATAAATATATTAATGCAACTTTATCTCACCACCATTTCGTAGTTTTAATTTCTCGCTTACTTTTATACCATGTATAAGATATTTTGATTGAGTATTTTTCGATAAAGATATCATGCAAACGGGCATATAACTATAACAACCACTCACAGTAAGTCCTTTATCTATGTTTGAATCCATTGCTATAATTTTTTTCCCATTTTCAAATAAAATAGATGCGCTAGAATCAATATGCATAAGTTGTCCAGTTGGAACAGTTATATCTATATCAATACGAGAACGAGAATACCCTAAAATCTTTTTAACATTAGGAATAGTATTTGGATCAATATTCTCACTAATGTCTTTGGCGTATGCTCCACCAACAACAATAGAAGGATCACCAAACATGTTCACCTTATAAAGATGTAAATAAGCAAAAAATGAAGTTAAATCTACGTTCGATATAAATTGGGTGCGTGCATGATCCCACATCTGTCCTAAGGTAATCGGCTTTGGCTTTATTTTAAATGCTTCAAAGAAATACTTATCCAGATCTTCCCCGCCAAACTCATTAATACTCGAACAACCGATATAAGCAACACCGCCTGTTGAACGTTTAACAGTAAATTCTTCTGCCATACTTTCGCGATCGTATATTGCTGGCTGAACAGCTCTCGGTTCCGGTCTAGTCGCAACTTTATTACTGTTCGTCCATTCTATGTCATTAACTGCCATATACTTATCTTCAGTGATACAGCTGTTAATACATTGGTCAAAGTGGAATCTGCCGGTATAACATGAAACCGCAAAAACAATAGGCAGCATGTTTTTATTTGTCAGGCTTCCCATATCATCATAAGTATCATATTGGTCATACACCCAAGACCAGCTTGAACGACAGCCATGTCCAAAGTAGTTGACAAATCCTACCCCATTATTGATATGATTATTGATCCTAAGTGCTCGTTCATCACGGGAAATATGATTTGGAGCATGTACTCCCCAGAGCGGATCTGTATATGGTTTAATAATAGAGAACCCTGTCATATAGGTGTCGAGCCTGTCCTTTTTTGCAGCAGTCCCCCAATCTTCATCAGTAATCCAAAGTGCTTTTTCAAACCAGTTCCCGGGTGCTTTTATTTCATAACTAATTACTTTTTCCACATAAGTTTTTATTTCTGCCTGCGTGGATGCCAATATTCTTCCGACTGCTATATCGGGGTAAAGGTTCAAATTATCGATGTTTAGCTTACTCATGTTTTTTTCTCCGAAACCCTTGAAATCAATTTCACCAAGCCAACCATTGGGACTGCCGCTGTTCCAATTGTCGAAAGTGACTCCATCACTTTTATAGATGTCCGCGTAATAAAGATCGGCGGGATAATATTTGGTGCCCCATTGAGTGTTAATCGCGCGACAGTATCTAACCGGAAACTTATCGCAATCACCAACAAGCAGCACATAATTGACGCTATAGCTTTTTTTGTAATCAGCAATGCACTTTTTGATTTTTTCCGGATTATCTCTGCTGCCTGTACTATATTGACTATTATTATAAATGTTAGTTAATTTGACAACATGACATTTTCTCGCACTGCAATCTTTGAAATTTTTTAATGGAAGTATTTCCTCATAAAACTCATCAGGTACAATAATCAATATTCTGCTGTACTGTGAAATTATATTACCAGGAATTGCCAAAAGCGAGGAAATAACAACTATTCTTATTATATATTTAATTTTCATTTTTTCCTCCTCTCTTACTGCAATGTTACAAGAACTAGTATTTGATCTTTTTTGCCTTTAGATAATTTTTCCATCGCTTTCCCTAATATTGCGCCCCTGGCAGTATCGTAATCTTTTACAACCATTGCATATCCGGGAGTCGGCGAAGTAGTTAATAAATCACCAGGTTCCACTTCGCCATAATTAGCATCTACATTACAGTAAACTCGTCCTGCTAATGCTACATCAAAATCAAATTTTTCAATACCAAGACGAACTCCTGAATTTAAACCCTTAGCTCCAGCCACAATTCCGGCAACTCTGAAATCATATGCCTTATCACTAATTGATAATTTACCAGGATTTTCAGGATCAATAATCAGTACTGTCCCATGATCGATGTTGAATTTATCACTTACATTAAAACCCTCAGCATAATCTAGACCTGTACCCAATTCTACGGTTTTACTTCCCTCATAGTACAAAGCCATATTACCATCTTCATTAATAGTGCAGACATTTTGACCTCCAGAATTTTTAATTCTGAATGTACTTCCTTCTCCACCATCATTATCAAGTCTAACCGTAACATCATGATTTGATGATAGTATCAATTCGCTGTTTTGATTATTCGGATCGGTATTAATCCTACCTACTGCTCCACCAAGAGCTAAATCGAGATGATCATTATCACTTCTGAAATATCCACCATAACTAATTTTACTGTAGCCAACAACTCCATATTTATTATCACTGCGTCCTGTAACACCAAAACCATTTTCGCAATGCCCAAACACACCGCTCTTGTCGCTTGAACTAGTCCAACCAGTCACACCATCATCATTGTCGCTACGACCTACTACTCCTTTGCCATTAACGCTGTTACCAAAAACACCACTTTTCCCGGTTACACCTGTCCAACCAGATACACCATTTTCATTTTCACTTCGACCTGAAACTCCTACTCCGTCTTTACTTCGACCATTAATTCCATCCCCAGTCCCTAAATTGGAAACTAGTAATAAGGGATCGACATTTGTGGCTCTGGAAGTATCTGGTTCATTCTTTTTTATAAAATTTCCTGTTGCAAGCGATGGTAGTACGGTTTCAGGAAATTTCCCATCATTACCTAATGGACACAAAGTATTTGGTTCAGGTATTGCACTGACTTTAATTCCTCCTACACGTTCAGAATTTAAGCTGTAAGCGGCACTAGTTAACAACATACGTGGCTGAAGTTCCGTATCGTCACCAACCTTAATTCCCAAAAAATATTGATGATCGAAAGGTAATTCGTGGGACACCTCAAGATGAACATGAAATATTCCTCCAACTATAAACACTTGTTCATGAACTGTAGTCCATAATTGTGTGCCATCTTCCTCGTAGAGACTGAAAGTTATTTTATAATTTCCTTCGGGAACTGGTTGTTCATCTGATCCCAGAAGCATTCCTTGATAATTAATAACTCTTGGAACTTGAGCCTGGATAGCAAATGAAAAAAGAACTGCTAATAAGAAAGAAAATAAGTGTTTCATAATATCCTCCTTTATATAAAAGACTAAAATTCATTTATTTGACAAATAACATTTTTTTTGTTTGTAGAAAACTATTTTTGTTTTTTTCATTTGGGTTTTGCTTTACTACAAACACGCTATAAAAATATGCACCTGTTGCAACCATTATTCCATTATCGTTTTTCCCATCCCATATAACTTTTTTATAACCTGGACTTTCTGATTTTGCTCTTATAAGAGAGCGTACTCTTTGCCCGGTTATATTATATATTTCAATACTAACTGTTGATAGTTCAGGGATATCATATTCAATTGTTGTTGATGGATTAAATGGATTTGGATAGTTTTGATGTAATTGGTATTTGCTCGGAATTGCTACATCAATCTTATTCTCAACGTCATTTGGGTCATAAAATGGTAATACCCAGAAACCGGAAGTTAAAAAATGATTATCGCTGCTTATTCCACCCACAATAACCTCCCCTGCAGTTGCAGAATGAAAATAATTTTGGCCAGAGGAATATAAAACACCCCCTGAGCCCATAACATATTTTCCTAATATGCTGTTTGAAATAATTTTTTCTTGCGCAATACTTGCTTCTATCCCAATAACCATCATTATGATAATTAGGCAAAAGTAAGTAGCAACTTTATTATATAGAATTTTCATTTTCACTTACCTCCAATGACTTATTAGTTTTATTTTTCAAAACTCCGACATGATCAGCTATTAACAACCACTTATTTTTTTGTTTTAATAGTACGTCTGTATTACGCCCAGATTTTGTTTTATCATTTCCATCTTTGTCTTTATAGACCACTGAATAATAGTAATGGATAACTGCAACCTCCTTGAAAACATTAATAGCAACCGGAGTTATTTTGTAGGAGGTAATTTCGCGCCTGGATAGATGCCACAATTCATTTTTAACATCACTTTTTTTTACCGGAAGTAGATCATAATAATTCCATCCGGAATAATTATTGTGGAAATAATCTAAAAATTTCTTGACATCATTTTTCATAATAAGTTTTGTATAATTTTGAACATTCTCCCAAACTTCTCTCTGTTTTGGGGATAGTTCATCTATGGTATTATGTTGTGCCATCTTAATTAATTTTGATGTTATTTTATTCTAATAGTAAGGATTCAAATAGAAATAAAATTGTAAAAATTGGACAGATTATTGTAAAAAACAGACATAATATTACAGAACGTAGAAATTTACGAGGAGGATAAATTTTTAATTAGGATAAATCTGTGAAGTACTTTAGAGCGATATGATCATCGCTATTTATAAACTCTCTTGGACTAAAACCTGTAAGTTCTTTAAATCTATTGGAGAAAGAAGAGGCATCATAATAGTGTGCCTTGTAAGACAGATCCTGTATAGAAT
>JBDLIN010000195.1:0-7455 GCA_039714835.1 Bacteroidota bacterium
AATAACGAGAGACCAGGCAATGAGTTCTAAACTTGTCCGAACTAAGAAATTTATCCTTCGTATATTTGATAATTACGTTGAAATCAGTAAGTCTTCTTTTGGAGAGATATCTGAAATGGATTTATTTGAAATTTGGGATCACCTTGAAGAAAGTTTAAAATTACCTGTGCCGGTTTTAACCACTTTTGACAAGTGTTATACCTCATCACCAGAAGCTCAGTTACAATATGGCTCATTTGCTAAAAAATATTATTCAGCAATTGCCTTTGTTGATGAAAATAATACAATAAATTCGGAAGAAACAGAGAATAATGTTTTCCTTAAAGATGTTTCTGTTGAAGTTTTTTCTTCAAAAGAAAATGCTATTCTCTGGCTTAAAAAATTTGGCTCTGTTGAGCAATTGCCATAGGGACTAAAAGTCTACTTAATACTGATTCCATTCATAGTATAGCTGAGCCAAATATCGGCATAGTACTCATTCCAAATATAGAAATGATATCCTGACTGCTTTTTTTGAATAATGGGGAGTACCTATAAACTGGATGTGGTGTCAGGAACTGAACAAATCCTTCAAATACCGTTAGGTCATTGTGTTACTTCCATTGATCAACCATTATACTCCGGTTTTATTTTACATTCAGAACTGATAACTTTTCTTTTTGAGCAGTTCAACTAAAAATAATTTATCTGCCATGTTTGAAGATGAGTCTTTCTTGAAATAGTGTTCACGAAATAGCAAGGTCGATTTATTTATTATGACAAGTTATAGAACAACATCGACTTTGTGATATGGTAGAGTGACTTAGAGATTAGCTAATTCAGATTAATTCATTGACCTGTACATACTATTAATTTTCTCTCAATATAAAAATTTAAGCAGTAAACAAATATGATAGATGATCCACCTTGTAGTGAATGTACTGGCAGTTGTTGCATATCGTACGATGTCATAGCTCTAGAACCGGATGAGATCGAGCACTTTGGTGTACCGCATATTCTGATAGGGAGCGATGGTTGTCAATACCTGGAAAAAGGCCGTTGCTCCATTCATAATGAAAGACCTCAGGTGTGCAGAAATTTTGATTGCAGGGATGTAACTTCCGAGAGAGAGATACGTGCACTCACTATAAATGGTGCTCCGGTAAATTTCCTTAATTCGAATAAAAGTCTCCAATAACTTGGTTACGGAAATTCTGCAAAATTGAGGCTTTATTCTCACTTTTAGGCATTTTAACTAGCGGTTTGAACTATCACATCAAAAAATGCGAATATAGATGCCAATTTACTACATCCCAAATACTATAAAGCATTTTTTTTACATGGAAAAAACTCATAGTGTGTATTAGGGACTGTCAACCCCTTGCTCTGCGATAAGATAACAAAAATATGTGAAGTTGAAGTAACCCGTAACCAGGATACTTAAGGACAACGAGGATCACCCTCTTGCGCCCAGCGAATTAAAAAATCAGGGATGGGCAATGAATCACAACCATGATCTTCCTCACAGATGAGATCCCACTGAGGTTTGGCTTTCTGATGACATTCAAGACAATTACCACCAAATTTATTAATTACCTGAGTCGTACCACGGTTTTTTATTTTAGATCCTTCTCTTGAAACGATCAGTTCGAAAAATTCCCAATCATTGGTCTTTTTACTCCAACCTTTATGATGTTTAATCATTACTTCAGTAGGAATCAACTGCACGATTGAACCGGGTGGATAAAATGCACCTTCTGGCTGATTTGCAGCAGCTATCGTACTATCTAAATGACCCAATATATTGCCAACAAAGAAACCACGAACAGGATGCATTTTTTTGAAACAGACAAATGTACTTTCATTGACCAGAATTTCTTTACTGGGGTCAGTCATATTTTCCTGATTTGGTTTTATAACCTGTTCGTTATTTGAAGCAGCCATTATGCAACTACTTAGAGATAACACTAAAAAATAAAATAGTGATTTTACAAACGGGTTACCTATCGGATTAATCATCATATTTTCCTTTTCTTTCTACTGACTATTTTCTTAAATAGTTTTAATCCAGAAAATAAGGTTTTCAAGTTTTTTTAGCGAAGACACTTTTGCGATGATTCTTTATGCAAGTAGTCTGGGACTTACTGCCTTGAATGTATTACAGCTCAAAACACCAAAACTTTCTGGAAATCCCTTAAATGTCTTCATTCTTGCTGCCTATACTCTTGGATTGACAGCAATCTATGGCTGGATGCTTCAGTAAAAGAATCATTGACCAACAGGTGGGGGTTAATGATTTTTAGATGCTTTTTTAGCGGCTTTGTTAATGTTCCAGTCTAATGACTGAACTAAACGAGCTTTTGATTTTGGTAATGGAATACTCTTTAACCTTTCTAGATTATATGGTGTAAAAAATAACTGCCCTTCTTCAATCAGTTGTTCAACTATGGCAAATTGTTCATCTAGGCCATTTGCCCAATTGCAATAACGAGTGAATGAGAGCTTTTCTTCAGGCTCATCGGCCAGTTTTTCCAATGCGATTAACGGTTTTAATATTTTTAGAATAAGTTCCTCTCGGATATCCAGTGTAAATATGCTTAAACCCTGTAATTGTTCAATCTCATCTCGTTGAGATTGAACGCATTCATTTTCGATAAGTTCTGATAACGTCGTGTTCTCATCTGTTTCTGTCGCCAATTCTTTTAATGCAGTCAGTAATTCTGTAGGGTAGGTATCACGAAAGCTATCTAATACATAATAAAGCCAGTTGGCTCCTTTAGGTGCCTGTTTAAGCTCATTGACTTGCTCTTTGATACTATTATGTTCCAGTATTTTATTTAATTGAATTTTCTGTTTTCTTGTGGTGTTTTCATCTTGAAGGATTTTTTTCTCTTCTTCAAAGCTCACATCAAAATATTTCTGCCCACAATTTTCACAGAGATTCGTTTCATTTTCATCTGAAGTATTCACTAAATAACCACGAGAGTGCTCTTTTTGACAATTACTGATACCACAGCGTGCACTTTTATCTTTGAATGAATAGAACGCTGAGATATGTGTGAAAATAAATTTTTTCGGTTTAATCGAAGATTTGTAGTCAGGACGATTGATGATATCGTCCCATGATTTAAGTATTATTTCTTCTTCAATATGGAAAAGAGTGGACACAGATTTTTCACCTCTTTGTTAATGATTTTTTTTAGTCTAATCAGTTAATATTTAGATTATTGAAATGGACTCTAGCGAATATTTGTTCATACTTGCTCAAATACATAAGCAATTATTGTTTATCAAGTGTGTCAATCAGCATTACCTTTCATTAATTCATTAATAGACAAAAGGATGTATAGTTGACCCTTTTGTTGCCAGGTGCCTTGAATGGTACGATTCCCCTCACTCAGTGTCGTGGTATCTATGTCAGATGCTTTGACCTTAATGATTTTATTGACATTATCCACAAGTATTCCCATTTTCTGATCATCCAATTCCATCATGATAATACGTGTTTCCTTGGTGAGTGCTTGATCGGCTAGCCCTAACATCATACGTATATCACAAACAGTGATCACTTCACCTCGAAGATTAATAATACCTAACACATATTCAGGTGAACCTGGTACAGGAGATATTTCAGGATACTGTAAAATTTCCTGTACATGGAGTACATCAATACCATACGACTCATTACCCAGAGTAAACAGCAACCATTGTGTCTGTTGTTCGTCATCGTTTGGTGTTAAACCATACTCTTCCAAACTTTCCGTATTATGCACAGGAGTTCCCATTCAATTAAAATATTATGGTGAATGAATCAATAACCACTGCTGATATACAAACATTATTGATTGCAAAATTAATCCCATTGCTCTGGAAATATTCCCAAACTCGTGAGAACATCATATTGACGAGCAGCTCTGGTATTTAAACCAACATTGTTATAATGGGAACCAAGATGACTGTAGTCTGTTGGAACAATGATGTCTGGAATCGTGTTTGATTGTATTTTAGATGCATTCCTTTTATACAAAGGAAACAAGGGTGCAGGAACGGAACGCAGTGCTTTTTGTCTTTTTTGAAAAGAATATAAAGCCTCTTTATTTTTCTGTCTGATCAAGTGGTTGTTGAGTTCAATATCACTCGCATATAATACATTAGGATATCTTTGTCCACTCTGATTCTGAAATGGAAGTCGCCTGGGTTTATTTTTTTGTCTGTTAAAGCGGTTGTCTGGCTCAACATCACTAGCATACAGGATTTTAGTGTGTCTTTGCCAACTATTATTTGAAAATGAGGGTATCCTGAAGTTATCCTTGCTGATTGAACGATTACGTTGTTCAAAATCACTGGCATACAACAAATGAGGGTATCTTTGTCTATACAGTTCTCCTGCAGTGTTCATTGATCTTGCGGCAGGTTTTGTCTGATTAATAATGTCACTGGGAAATATATAGTGAGTTTCAGCATGTAATGGTATTGAAAAAAATACAAAAATTAACAATATTCCATTGATACAATTGCTTTTCTGAAATGATTTATAAAAAATAAATTGTATCAATGATGTTATAAAATCTTTCATACTGCATTCTTCTTGAATTATGTCACTTGTTAAATAAAATGATATTGATTAGATGTTGTTCTTGCTACCGAGCAAAAAGATTTAGAAACATCATAAACTATCGATAAATCCCATTGATTCTAGCACAAATATGGGATTAAAATTGAGTTAAGCATGTGAATATTTCGGTCTTTATTCTGTAGCATCTGGAATTTTAATGAGAATAGCGAAGGTTATAAATTATATACTCTGTTTGTCCTTTGTAAATGCAATGCTAATTAATATATAATGACAAGCTAATATAGCGTTTTACTTGTTTATAAAGGATCTTGCTTACCATGAGCGTTGCTCTTTTACTCATCACTCACGATACAATCGGTAGCAGCTTTTTTTCCACTGCCGTGACTATGATGGGTGTTTCTCCCATTGCCACCCAAAATCTGTCTATCACTCAAAAAATGGATGTTGAACAAGGTGTTGCAGAGGCAAATAGGCTTTGTCATGAATTGGATGAAGGTGAAGGTATACTGATTCTTACTGATATCATGAATTCAACACCCAGTAATGTCGCCACCAAATTACTGGAAAATATTTCGGATGGAAGTCGAATTATCGTTACAGGTATTAATCTGGCTATGTTGGTTAGAGTTATGAATTATGCAGGTTTAAGTTTACCTGAACTGGCCAAAAAGGCCTGTTCTTGTTCAAACGATAGTATTTTTATCTCTGTCCCATCTCCAGAGTGTTAATCAGGCAGTTTTTTACCTGAGAAATTTACTCTATCTGTACGGAATATTAATCGTCCAATTTATAAAAACCACACAGAGTATTAGATTATTTTCATATGAACATTTGGAATTAAGAGCGGCCAGTTTAACAGACTCCTTAATATCATTTTTATTTTTTTCAGAAACAATGTAATTACTATCAGGAAAAGCTGCTGATTTTACAACAGAATTAAATGTATTTTCTGGCATGTTTTGAAGCTGGTACTCGTTCTTGAGTTTGTCACAAAAATTTCTTCTGATTGTCACACTATATTCACATCCCCTGATTATTATCAAATTTATCTGTAATAATTAATCCTGATATGACGACATAATGAATAAAACAATATTGGTGGTAATGGATGGTCTGGCATATGAAACTGCTGAACAGTGTATGGGTTTCCTTCAGGCCCTTAAAGAACAGGGAACAACCACTCTTTATAAGTTACAATGCGAACTACCATCTATGTCTCGTCCACTGTATGAAACGATTCTTACAGGTGTTACTCCTGCTCTGAGCGGTGTTGTGCATAATCAGGTGGTACGTAATTCCAGCCAACAAAGTGTGTTCAGTTTAGCTCGACAGGCAGGGTTAAGCACTGCTGCCGCTGCGTTCCATTGGTTCAGTGAATTGTATAATCGCAGCCCTTATAATGTCGTTCGGGATCGTCATACTCAAGACCCTAATCAGCTTATCCAATATGGTTGTTTTTATCATGGAGAACATTACCCTGATAGTTATCTATACATTGATGCTGAATCCTTGCGACATCGCTACAATCCAGATTTTCTATTAATACACCCGATGAATATAGATAATGCAGGGCATCGTGATGGGAGAGATAGTGCTCATTATCGTAATACAGTGCGTCACTCAGATAGCGAACTCTCTAAATACATCCCTAAATGGATTGATGAAGGTTATCAGATTCTAATTACAGCTGACCATGGAATGAATAATGATAACAGTCATGGAGGAACTCTCCCTGACGAGCGTGACGTACCATTGTTTGTGATTGGTCAGTGTTTCTCTCATCAGCAGGATTGCAAGCCAAAACAAACTGAAATTTGTGGTGTTATTTGTGAATTGCTTGGCATTCAGGATTACAACAAACCAGTAACCAATAATTTATTAATTAAAGAGCAATTAATGAATGGTCAATATTTAAGGGCAACGAGTTTATGATATGACTTGTTTAAATTTATTTGGGCTCAACGATATAAATGAATGGCAGACTAAACTTAATATAACAAAGAACGATTGGCATTGCTTTTCGTTATTAGAATGTATCTAGCTCACGTAAAAGCCTGGCAAGTTTTTTACCAATGAGATGAGAATTTCACCCAAGGATTTGATGCGTTTGTATCACTATCACACTTTTATAATAAACACCCACCTAATGATGATGTTTTGAATGACTCTAAAATAGCCATTATACGGAATTAAAAAATATAGTAGTAACTTCTATGATTACTTCAAAAAGTCATAAGTGTTAATGGTTAATGGATAGTGGAATTAATTTATCCCTTTTTTAATATGACTCCTTACCCAAAAAGGAATCATTTTCAGCCATACTTTCAATAAGCCAAAATGACCGAAAATTGTACAATATACCCATTTTATTGGGTATAAAAAGATGAATGTTCTCTGGTTGGAAATGGCTGCTTTTCCACTTTTAACATGAGGTCAAAAAAATATATCAACCGCTCTTTAGAGACGTTTTTACTGGTTCAATATCTAAGCCGCAACAGCTGCAATACACCAGTTTTCACCATTTCAAAACCATAATGAATTAAATCTACAAATGTTTTTCTATAGAACGATTTTTATATAAAATACGTGCGATTCTTATCCCATAACTGAACTTTCTATAAAAGATAACATAAGGATGAACATCATATCGTTGAAGTTGCGGTCGAACTGCAACTGGACGACCTAAATCTGGGTTATTAACAAGGGTATGAAAAGATGAAATTAATCGATGCTGAAAATTATCGGCCTGTTTCACTCCCCATTTATTCAGGCCACGAATATAAATGTCGATTAAATCCTGTTCGGTAGCCGGTGATAATTTATAGATTGCCACGTTTTTGGGCTTCCTTTTTAACGTGTGCCATTAATGCTTCATCATCCCAGGCTTTCGCTTCACCTTT
>JBDLIN010000196.1:0-7452 GCA_039714835.1 Bacteroidota bacterium
GAAACTTTTTTCTGTCGTAACACATCTAAGTTAAAAACAAACAGGAGGAATAAATGGAGTTTAAAGTAAAAGGACAGGAATTACTAAACAAAATTGAAGAGTTGATAAAAGAAGGAAATATTAGACGTATTATTATCAAAGATGCAAATGGAAAAACATTTATTGAAATTCCCTTAACAGTTGGAGTAATTGGGGTATTGGCTGCTCCAATTGTTGCAGCGATTGGTGCACTTGCTGGTGCTGTTGCTCATTTTACAGTTGAAATAATTAAAACAGAAGATACTGATACTGCTGATTATACTGAGATTGTTGACGAAGAAGATAGTCCAAATAAATAGAATTAAGTAAAAAGAAACCCGATCCCGCTTGCGGGATCGGGTTTCTAAAGATTAAATTAATCAGCTTAACTTAGCCAAAGCTTCTTTAATTCTTTTTATACCCTCTTCAAGATTTTCCATCGAAGCAGCATAAGCTATTCGCATAAATCCTTCACTACCGAAAACAGAACCAGGAACAGTTGCAACTTTTGCTTCAGCGATTAAATACATTGCTAAATCGAATGATCCTTCTATAGTTGTTCCATCATAACTTTTTCCAAAATATGATGAAAAATCTGGGAAAAGATAAAATGCTCCTTGAGCGTTCTCAGCTTTAACTCCATCAATATCATTTAATGCATTCAATAGATATTCTCTTCTTTCAGAAAATGTTTTTCTCATTTCCTCAACATCATCTTGAGGACCGGTAATGGCTTCAAGTGCAGCATATTGTGAGATAGAACTTGGATTAGATGTCATTTGACTTTGCAGTTTTCCCATTCCGCTGATCAATTCTTTATCAGCAGCAGTAAATCCAATTCTCCATCCAGTCATTGAATATGATTTTGAAACACCATCTATCCAAATTGTTTTCTTCTTTAGCTCTGGACTTAATGATGGGAAGCTCACATATTCAAAATCATCATAAATCAGGCGTGAGTATATTTCATCACTTACAACGTATAGATCATTTTCAAGTACAATTTCTCCAATAGCCTCAAGTTCTTCTTTTGTGTAAACAGAACCGGTTGGGTTAGATGGATTACATAAAACTAATGCTCTGGTTTTATCAGTTATAGCTTCTTTCAATTGATCAGCAGTTATTTTAAAATTAGTTTCACTACCAGTTTCTATATAAACAGGAACTCCATCAGCTATTTCAACTAATGCTGGATATGTTACCCAATAAGGTGCGGGAATAATTACTTCTTCACCAACTTCAATAATTGTCTGAAATGTATTGTAAAGAGAGTGTTTTGCACCATTTGAAATAATGATTTCATTAGTTGCATAATCTAAACCGGAAAAATTCTTTATCCATTTCCCGACAGCTTCACGTAATGGAATAATTCCTGCAGCCATCGTATATCCGGTATGACCGTTGTTCATTGCCTGTAGTGCAGCATCTTTAATTCTCTGTGGAGTAGGGAAATCTGGTTCTCCGACAGAAAGATCTATAACGTTAATTCCTTGAGCCTTTAGCTCTTTTGCTTTCCCTGAAATCTGCATTGTTCCAGAAAATGCAAGACTGTTTACTTTTGATGAAATATGCATCCAAATCCTCATTATTTTGTTTCCGAAAAATAGTACATCCTATAATTTTATGAAAGTAAATACTTATATCTTTAGTATAATTTTAGCAAAAAGTGTAATATTATTCAGGAAATAGTAATATGTAATTATTATATTTATATATTCATTCAACTAATTCAATAAAAAAAGGGAGAAAAAATGAAAAAAACAATAATAGGACTAGTTATCCTTATGTCTGCATCGCTTTTTGCACAAACTGCTGAAACTTATTTAGAATTGCTTCGAAGCGATGTAAAAATGGAGAAAAAAACAGTTATTGCAGCAGCTATGGAGTTGGATCAAGCACAGAGCGAAAAATTCTGGCCAATTTATAGGGAATTTGAAAACGAGTGGGATAAATTAGCAGATGTTAGAGTTGAGATAATTAAAGAATATGCTGCTAATTATGAAACATTAACTGATGAGAAGGCAGATGAATTGCTTAATAAGTATTTTAAATTTGATGTAGATAAATTAGATCTGCAGAAAAATTATTACGAAAAAGTTAAAAAGGAAGTAGGAGCAAAACAAGCTGGTAAATTTATTCAACTTGTAAATAGATTAAACATGCTGATCGATATTCAAATTGCAGCGGAACTACCGCTAATACCAGTTGATACTGATTCGACTAAAACTCAATAAAATTATATTATCCTACCCTGTTGATAAAAACCGGGTAGGAAATATTTTACAAACTTAACCACTTCAAATGCTAATCTTTTCAAAAAATATTTTAATTATCTTGCTGTTACTAGCAAGTGTTAATTTATACAGTCAAGATAGCACAACTACTGTTGATACAACAAAACAAAAAATGTTTGAATGGTTTGCCTTTCCATTTATTTTTTACACACCAGAAGTAAATTTCGCTTTTGGTGCTGGTGGTATTGCTTACTTTAGAACATCTATGAAAAAAGGAACACGACCTTCAAAAATTATTAGTTCAGCATATTACTCAATAAATGATCAATATTTAGTTTCTTTAACACCCTCAGTGTTTTTTAACCGCAACAGAAATGAAGCATCGAGTGAAATTTATTTTGAAAAAAAAATCGATGAATTTTATGGAATAGGAAACAATTCTTCTGAAATCTCAACTCCAGATTATCAATATGAGAATTTTTCAGTAAGTGCAAGAATAAAACAAGAATTTTTAGGAAAGCTAAAAGTAGTTGCTGTTTATGAATTCATGAATTATTACATTGCTGATATAAGAGAGAATCCATATCTCAACAATGATGTTATTTATGGAAGTGATGGAGGAGTGAATTCAGGATTGGGATATGGAATTACGCTGGACAATAGAAATAATATTTTTTATCCATCACATGGAACATTGTTGGAATTCAATGCTGTTTATTTTGCTTCAGTTTTCGGTAGTGACTATAATTTTGATAGGTACATTTTTGATCTCCGTTATTATCGAGCTCTAAGTAAGAATAATGATATAATCGCTCTTCAGGGTTACGCTGCCCATACAATTGGGAGCTCACCTTTTTATGCGTTACCTAAGTTAGGCGGACAACACATGATGCGTGGTTATTATGAAGGACGATACAGAGACAAAAATTATTTAACAGCTCAAATAGAATATAGAAAAACATTATTAAACAGAATTAATTTTATTCTCTTTTTGGGCTTTGGTGATGTTGGTAAAGATTTAAATGATTTTTCCCTTCCTAAACTTAAATATTCATTTGGTGGTGGACTGAGGTATGTACTTGATGAAAATGAAAAATTAAATATCCGTGTTGATATTGGTTACGGGGATTCAGTGGGATTTTATTTTGGAGTTGAGGAGGCATTTTAATGTCAACTTATTTCAGGATTTTCATTTTTTTTTGAAATAAAAGATTTCGTTTACTTTAGTGGAATAATTAGCTTGTAATTATCATCAAATTGAGAAAAATCCGTTTCCAACATTTTTAATGTAACTCGAATTGTGTCGTTTACTAATTCATATTTGAGAAAATGAAACATACGCTTGGATGTTTTGTTAATATATTGGTCATTCCATTTTTCTTCATCTTCAATATAAAGTGTTTGCTGCAGCCCCCCCCCACCACCTATTACAAGAAAATCTTTCTCTCCATGTTTAAAATGTTCAAATGCATGACAATGTCCACTAATAAAGAGTTTGCATTTTTGAAATTCAATGAATGGTGGTACAAATAATAGCTGTACATTTTCATCTGGTTCAACGACTTTGCTATTAGTAAATGGTGAATGATGACAACCAACAATAATTGCTGAAATGGTAGAGTCTTGCTCTAATTGAATAAGTTTATTAATGTACCATTCCTGCTGTGTAACAATTTCATGGGTTGTCATTTCTGAGAAATTTGAATTCAGCAAAATAATTTCCGTAGCTCCATTATTGATTGAATATCCAGTTCTTGAATAAAATGGAAATCTTTCCATAAAATTTTCTTCCCCTATTTCTGGAAAAAGTATTAATTCATGATTACCAAGAGTAGGGTAGAAGTCAATTTTTTCTTTTATTAATTTATCTAGAAAATGATCAATTGGCTTCCAATCATCATCATCATAACCAAATGCAACAATATCACCAAGATGAATTACTTTTATGGGTTTTTCATTTATTATCTCTTTGAATATTCTTTCTCTTGCAATTTCGTTTTTGTTTTCATCCTGCCACAACGTCTCTATCCAGATTGGCTCTTGTGTATCACTAAGGAAAATGATTTCCCCTTCTCGTTTAAGACTATCAACTATTTCAATAATTGGGTGAGCCCTATTTGTTTCCCTCGGCCAAGGAAAGTGATACATTGTAAAGATTAGTAATAGTATAATAACACTAATTACTATTTTTATTTTTGTCATTTTAAGAATATAGATTATTAAAGTTTAATATGAAAAAAGTAAATACTTAAGCGAAACATGAAAGACAAGATTATAGTTCTCTAATTTTGATAAATAGTATGACTTAACTTCTCCACCCAATTTAAGATCTTTACTTATTGGATATAAATATGATAATCCCAGTTCATATGCATTACTCCAACTCGTACTCAACACATAATTATCAAACGAAAAAACCTCAGAGATAAGTAAAAAGCCTCCAATGCCACCAATTATTTCAAAATTTTCAACGACTTCCATTGCAAATACAGCCATAATGGGAACCGAATTTAGTGATAACTCTGCAACGGTGGACCCAAAAACTGTATCGTAAAACTTTGTTTCGAGATAGAATAGTGGAAGGTAACCTGACTCAATGCCTAATCTAAGTAAATGTTCAGGTTCCCACATAAATCTGAATGTAAAGACAAAAGGATAGCTGCCATAAAGATTTTCGTAATTCATTCCATGAAAATATATTGCCGGGCCAAGACCAAGATCAAAATTAATGTGATATAGTGAGTCATTCTCTTGCGCCTTAACTTCTTTAGTAGCAAAGGTAGAGATTATTAACAATACCAACAATATTGTGATAATTTTATCTTGCATAATTATAGTAAGCAACTACTGTTGGATAATTTGTAACAAAACCATCAAATTCGCTTTCATAAATAAATTGTTTAATAAACTCATCTTGGTCAACCGTCCATGTAATTGCTAATCTTCCTTCGTCGTGCATTTGGCGAACAGCTTCTGTCTGTGAACCCATTGTCCAGCGAGGACCCCAAACAGATGAGTTTGATTCCCTAACATTTTGGATCTCAAGTTCATTTATTGAGTCAATATTTTCGTATCCGGGATATTGCATAAACAATTTCTGTTTATCCTCGGATGGCAAACCGACTGCAACCGCAAGATCACGCCCCATTTCTTTAGCACGATTCATTATCTCTTGCTGTAATGGAATTACAACTGGCATTGCATTTTTACTCGATTTCATATCTAACCAAACAAATCTTAATTTAGTTTTGGTCAGAACAAATTCTAAAGCTTCTTCCAAAGACGGAATTCTCTCTCCGTTTGTTAAAGTGATAAATGTTCGTATTTGAGGAAATGTAAAATCCTCAATAGGACCCCAGATAGGAGCCTCTTGAGTTAATCTTAAGTTTATATCTGAATCGTGATAAAGAAAAGGGATGTTGTCCTTACTTAATTTCACATCTATTTCAATTGCATTACTGCCAAGTATTTCTGCTTTTGAGATCATTTCAATACTATTTTCCGAAATGCCAATATAGTCTGAATTTCTTACACCACCTCTATGACCAATAATTAAAAATTTACTATTTATTGCTTCGTCACTAAACGGGCGAAGATATTTCAATTCCAAATCTTTATTGTTGGGATTACTTTCAATACCAAACGACCCAACTAATTTTATTGATTCTGATGAAACGTTATTATTCCACAAATTTAGTACTCCCTCATCAATCCCAATTTTTAATCGGAGTAAACCAACATCTGTATTTCGCATAAGACGCCATTTCCCTTCGAATAAAAATGAAGTGTCTTTAACACCACTATCTATTGAAAAATATGTTCCAGATTTAGAACCATAAACTACCAATTTATCTCCATGCCATTTGAAAGCAACCTGACTACCGAATTTATCTGCACCTTTAGTGATTTTATATATCCCTTCCAAGTCATTTTTAATTTGATCGGGTATTTTGGTAGTACCAGTTAGTATTGAACCGTCAGTATATTCAGGCTCTAACAAATTGATCTTGTTTTCACATGAGTATAAAGTTAAAGTTAGCAGTATGATAACAGAATACTTCACAACACGAACCCAATTATTACTTCAGGAATATACATGTATCTATCCCAAGAAGGGAAAACTGCCCAAGCAGGCCAGTAAAGGTTTGTATAATTAAACCGAATACCTAATGTCATATAGTTATCTCCCCAAGCAGGCTGTTCAATGAAAATGGCAAATGAACTGCCAGCTAAATAACTATTTTTATTATTTGTTACAACGTCATCAGCTTTTTGTTTTATTGAAATTATGTATTCAGATTCGGTTTGAATTGTTAGTGTAAATTTATCAAATTCAATTCCAAGAGAAAGATTAGAATATCCGCTCCAAGCACTTACCTCACTGTTGAAACCAAATCTGTTTAATCTACCAAACCAGTATGCAGCATCAGAGTTAATTGAGAAAGTTATTCTATTAAAGTTATAGCCCCATTGTAGTCCTGTTCTTAATTGGTAAGTAATAATATTTGAACTAAAACCACCTTTAAGGTTAAAAGCATATGGTAAACCATATTTTGCACTATATGTAAATAGAGGAGCATAAATCCATGCACTTGTTGATTCAATTGCATCTTCCGGTAATTTTGCTAACACTAATGAGAATTCGTGTTTATATTCATTTAATTCCATTATGGATGGATGAACGAATGAACCTTTAATCACATCTGATTGAGCAAAACTGGTCAGTGCAATAGTAGAGTAAAAAAACAGAAAAATAATATATATATGCTTTAAATTCTTCAATATTCAAATATAAAAAATTAATAAATAATTTCTGATTATTAACACCCATTCGTTGTTAATAATGATTATATCAAATAAACTTTAAAGCTGAGGAAGCATTTAAAGGATATCTTGTAGTATATTTACAATTCAATTAATAATAATGTAGAGATAATATGAAAAATTTCAGATTAACACTTTTGCTCCTACTAGTTGTTATAAGTTTTATTTTAGTTTCCTGCGGAAGTGGATCAAAGGTGCTGGGAACTTGGAAAAATGAGCAAATAACAATCAATAAAATTGATAAAATACTTCTAATCGGTGTAGCAAAAGATGCATGGGTAAGAAAAATGTTCGAGGGTGAATTAAAAGAAGAATTTTTAGATAACGGTGTTGAGGCTGTTTCTTCTTTGGAAATTGTTTCTCCAGATGAGAAGAT
>JBDLIN010000197.1:0-7430 GCA_039714835.1 Bacteroidota bacterium
GGGGAACGGAAATTATAAGCTGTGTTAAAAGTTAAACTCACATCTTGAAACAATGAATACAATAATCCAACATTACCACTCCATGAACTATTCTTAACATCGCTGGCATCATATGATGCATCCGGATTAGGCGGTGGTGTTATTTCATTCCCATTTGTGATAATAGAAACAGGATTATTTGTTTGATCATTTGTTACTCGGATAAAATCATAGCGAGCGCCGAAGTTCAATTTAAATCTGTTTTTCACTAAATGGAGTTCATCATTCGCAAAAAATCCCAACGTTCTGAACTTTGAGTTTGGAACCGGTTTATCAATAATGACTCTATTTTGAGGAATAATTGTTTTCCTTCTCTCACCAATATAACTACGTTCCCAAGCATCTATACCAGTGATTAGAAAATGATTTTTAGCTAAAGTCCAATCAGCCTGCACTAGTAAACCATTAGTTTGATGGTCAGCCTCCGGTTCTACGACAGCATTTTGATTAGGAATAATTTCCACTTCCCTTCTTATAAGCTGAGAATAAAATTTGATCTTTAGATTTGATAAACTGTGAATCAGATTCTGAAACTTTAATTCCCCACTATACAATTCCCTTCCAGCATATTTATAAGTTGCTTTCGCATTTGGCGGAAAAGGTGATCCTCCCGGAATGCCAACATCTTTAGCGGTAAATTTCTGATAGTTGAATATTAGTTCAGTATTCTCAAAGGGAAGAACTCCAGCAGTAAATGAAATAGAATTGTCTTTAAAACCACTGTTGGTTAATGTCCCATCTGGAATTTTTGTATCCTCTGCATTTCTCAGTGTTCCTGTAAAGTTTGCATGCCATATTTTATCAGATATATTCAGATTTAAAGATGCAGCTTTTCCATTATTCACACTTGTAAAACTAGAGCCAAATGAACCATGAACAATAAGGCTTTCATTTGCTGTTACTTTATGTGTCAGGATGTTGATAACACCACCAGTTGCACCCGTTCCGTATAGTGATGATAAACCTCCTTTAACAATCTCAATATTCTTTACATCATATAGATCGACTAATGAAAGTCCAGCTGATATATTAGTTGATGTTTCAATTCTATTTCCGTCAATTAAATAAACAATATTCTGTTTACTTAAACCTCTAATATTAACTCCAGTAGCCCACGAACCATCACTTACTAAACTTACACCGGGTGCCTTTTCAATTACATCTGATGTTGATATCTTGATCGACTTATCAACTGTTTTTTCGTCAATCAATTCAATTGGGAGTGGAACATCTTTAACACTTCTAGCACTTCTCATACTTGTCACAACTGCTTCACCAAGTATTAGATCAGATCTTACCATTGAAATTTCTAAATTAAGATTAATTCCATCAATAAATATTACTGGTTGGGTATATTCCCTATATCCGACACGAATAAAAGACAATGTAAATTCGTTCCCAATAATATTTTTAAAATTAAAATTTCCTTTAGAATCAGTAGAAGTATGCATTTGCATTTCTGGAATGAATACTGTAACATTTTTTATGGGTAAGCCAGTCTCAGAATCCTTTACTATTCCTTTAATGGGTATAGACTGTGCACTTATTAAATGATATGTAAAGAGTGCGAGTATTATTAAATATTTATATCTATTCATTTTGTTTATACCTAGTTAACAATTGTAAATTTCAATTTGAAAAAGTGATCTGTTCCTTAGACGCCGCCTTTTACTGGGGAAGGTTCTGTACGCTGTTTATCTATCTCTTCAAAAGAGTATGGCAATTTTATACTAAAACATGTTCCAGGTTTATCAGTAGTTCCTAAATGTGACGGACTGTTTGCTGTTATTTCACCTCTATGCTGAACAATTATCTCTCTAACAAGAGATAATCCTACACCCGAGCCTTCATGATATTCAGAATCTATATTTTTAGCTCTATAGTAGTTATCAAAAATTTTGGATAACTCAGATTTTGCAATTCCGATACCATCATCACAAACAGACAGTTCAAGGAAATCAAGTGCGTATTCTATTTTTATCCATATCTTCCCGTTGTAATCAGTATATTTTACAGCATTTGATATTACATTTGAGATCGCCAATTGGATTAAAAATTTATCTCCCATTATATTGCGTTGTCTTACACCAACTGATTCTTTCACTACATCAATTGATTTTTCACTCAATCTCTCTTTGTTTTCTTCTAATAACTCATTTACTATAATTTGAATATCAACAACTTCACTAGTTTTTTCATCTATTAATCGTAATCTCGATATTCGCAAAATATTGTTGATTAATCCTAGTGATTCAGTTGTGCGAAAAATTGCTCTATTCAATTTTTCTTTGATAGGCTGTGCAACTTCTCCAACAAATCCGTCAACTATCAACGTTAGAATTGATTTTGTTGCAGCAATCGGAGATTTAATCTCATGAACAACACCCATTATATATTTCTGCTTCTTAATTTCTGATTTATTAATCTCTTCCAAAGCATCCATCAACTGCTCTTCTTGAATATAGAGTTGATGAGCAATTCGAATAGTAAGAAATGCACTTATAAACATCATTAATCCCAGAACAATCAATCTCATAAATATATATGCTGAATTATCATATAAAGATGTTTCGAACAAACCACTTAAAGCATAATGTGGAATATAAGAGGTGTACTCAAAAAAAGAAATGATTGTAAGTGCAGAAAAGGCCAAAGTTGTAATTATATAAATCACATATCCTGGTAGAATCAAACTACCAATTATAATATGAAATATATAGAATAAATTTAACGGACTTTCAATTCCACCAGTTAAATAAATCAATATTGTAAGTACAAAGAAATCAACTATAATTTGTAATAATGATAAATGAAGTGGATTAAATGTTTTTGGAATATTCTTAAGAAATTTTCTGGCAAAATGAATGAGAAAATTATAAATAAATAAAAATAATGCAATTAATAATATATACAGACTTTGAGTATCAGAAAATTTTAGACCTATGGCATCATCTAAGATAAAAAGAAATAAAAAAAGCATTAGAACTGCAACATATCTTAACTTTATAAAGAAAAGATTCCTGCGCTTAATTGCAGCCCAGAATTCATCGTAATTTTCAATCCATGTAGGTACGAGTCTAAACATTTTAATTCATAATGAGTCAGATGTTTACTAATATCAAATATAATCAAACAATTTAAAAGAATAGAACTGCTGCTCAAAATATTCTGAGCAGCAATTATAATTTCTTAAGCGATATACTCACCACGTTTAGTATAGGATGTATGAAGCAGTTTATGAGATAAATGACTACATGGTCCTTCTGTCAAAAATTTCTCATAAATATATGATACATGAGGATTCTCATGAGATTTTCTTATTGGTAATCCTGCTTCTTCCTGATAAATGGCTTCCGCTCTTTTTTCTCTAATATAAGTGTTTGTTGGAATAGGTTGACCACCGCCACCAATACATCCACCAGGACATCCCATAAATTCAATAAAATGACATTCGCTGAATTTTCCACCTGCTTCAATGTCTTCCATTACTTTTTTAGCATTAGCTGTACCGTGAGCAACGGCTACCTTTACGGTTACACCTTTTAACCAATCCCAATTCGGGAAATATGCTTTAAGAATATCCGGTACTGGTCCAACTTCTTCTATCGGTAGCTCGACATATTTCACTCCCTCAAACCCACGTACAGGCATAATGTTAGCATTTTCAAAAATAGATTCTACTTTTTTACCAGTCACTAATTCAACCACTGTTCTCAGAGCCGCTTCCATCACACCACCAGTAGCTCCAAATATCAATCCTGCTCCAGAAGCTTCTCCAAATGGATCATCAAATTTTGATTTTGGTAATTCAGGAAGATAAATTCCGGATTCTTTAATCATCTGCGCCATTTCGCGAGTTGTTAAACCATAATCCACATCTTTAAAACCTGAATCTGTCATCTCTGGTCTATTACATTCAAACTTCTTAGCTGAACAAGGCATTACTGCAACAGTAACAATATCTTTCGGATTTACTTTTTCTTCCTGAGCATAGAATGTTTTTATCACAGCTCCAAACATCTGTTGTGGAGATTTTGCAGTACTTAAATTATCAATGTAGTCCGGATAGAAATGTTCTAAATATTTCACCCAGCCTGGAGAACAAGATGTGAATTGTGGAACCTTTTGTGATGAATCTCCTTCAACCAAAGCTTTATATAATCTTAACAGAAGTTCTGTCCCTTCCTCCATAATTGTTAGATCTGCTGTAAAGTTGGTATCAAAAATCTTATCAAATCCTATTCTTCTTAACGCTGTATTCAACTCTTCTGTCATAGAGTGACCAGGTTCTAATCCAAATTCCTCACCAATTGCTGCACGAGGTGATGGAGCTGTCTGAATAACTACATGTTTATTGGGATCGTCAATTGCTGCCCAAATATCATCACGTGGATCATTTGCTCTTAATGCTCCGGTAGGACATCTATTAATACACTGACCGCAATTAATACATATTACATCAGAAAGTTGTTTCTCAAAAAAAGTACCTATATGTGTTTCATCTCCTCTATCTATTGCCTCAAGTACACCAACTTCCTGTAGATCAATACAAGTTCTTACACATCTTCTACACAATACGCATTTGTCCATATCTCTAATAACTGAGAAAGACGAATTATCAACTTCGAATCTAGGTTTTTCAATATGACCAAAATTATAATGATCAACACCATACTCTTTTGCTAAAGATTGAAGTTCACAATTATTATTTCTGAAACATGAATAACATTCACCATAATGCTCGCTAAGCAACAGATCAATTACATGCTTTCTCGCTTTTCTAACTTTAGGTGAAGCAGTAGTAATTTTTATTGGAGAAGTAATTGGGAAAGCACAAGAAGCTTGTAGATTTTTCATCCCTTCCACCTCTACAACACAAACTCGACATACACCTGCTATGCAAAGATCATCATGGTGGCATAGTGTGGGAATATGGGTATTATTATCTTTACATGCTTCCAAAATCGTGGTACCCATCGGTACAGATAATTTTTTTTCGTTGATCTGAATAGAAATTGATCCACCAATATATTCAGGATGCTCCGGTTTTGCTATAACATGAGGTTTTAGGCTTACAGGAGCTCTTCCTCCATTAGTCTTACGCATTTTTACCTCCATTGTTATAACTGAATATCTCATCTTTAAAATTTTCAAGTATTGATATAAATGAATTAGGACTTGACTGCCCCAATCCACATTTTGAAGATACTTGCATTGTTTGCCCTAACTCTTTTAATTTATTAAGATAGCTAAATGTATATTCACCATTTTCTATCATATTTACACCTTCCAATAACTTCCTATTTCCTATTCTGCAGGGAGTACACTGGCCACAAGATTCTTCTACAAAAAATTCCATAAAGTTCTTAAGAACTCCAAGCATGTCTCGACTTTCATCGAAAACTATAATAGAACCGCCAGTTGGAAGGTCCTCATAAGCTAACTTTCTGTCGAATTGAGATTTTGGAATACACATACCAGATGCTCCGCCTACTTGAACTGCTTTTGTGTTGTGTGCTCCCGATAATTTTAATAACTCATTTATCGTGATCCCCCATTGAAGTTCGTAAACATCAGGATTGTCACAATCACCTGACACTGAAAATAATTTTGTTCCTGTCGATTTTTCAGTACCAAACTTAGAATACCATTTTCCTCCATGAAGAACAATATGTGGAATACATGACAATGTTTCAACATTATTAACTGATGTTGGTTTACCATTGAAACCTGTATTTACCGGGTATGGAGGACGGTTCCTAGCTTCTCCTCTATTACCTTCAAGTGACTCAATTAAAGCAGTTTCTTCACCGCAAACATAAGCTGAAGAACCCATGAATATTTCAATATCAAAATCGAAATTTTTCATTCCGAGGATTCTTTCTCCCAGTAGATTATCTTTTCTCATCACTTCTAAATAGTCTTGAAGTGGTTTTAATATATGTTCATATTCGCCACGTAAATAGACAATACCTTTTTTTGCCCCGATTGTATATCCAGCTATCACCATTCCATCGAATATCAATTCTGGATATTCATATAAAAGTACTCTATCCTTATAAGTACCTGGTTCTCCTTCATCAGCATTACAAACTACATACTTCTCCTCACTTATTGCTGCTGCACCAAGCATCCATTTTGTCGACACTGGAAATCCGGCACCACCTCGTCCTTTTAATTTTGAATCTTTAATTTCAAATAAAATATCCTCTCGGGATAGTTCTATCGCTTTTTTTATCGCATCACCCGGTGTGTATTTTGAGAATAATATTTCTCCTTTTCTATCATGTTTTCTAGTTTCCATAGTTATCCCTATTTAACTGAATTTAGATATTGAACAGCTTTTTCTGGAGTTAATTTTGTATACACTCTTTCATTTATAACCATAGCGGGGCCTTCATCGCATAGACCAACACAATTTGCATACTCAATTGTAAATTTTTTATCTTTGGTCGTTTCACCAATTTTAATTCCTAATTCCCTTTCAATAGCTTTAACGATTGCATCTTTGTTTTTCATGTCACATGAAATTGTTCGACACAATCTGACTATATTTCTTCCTTTTGGTTTAGAGTTTAGAAATGCATAGAATGAAACAACACTGAATACTTCAACCGGATGGATTCTAAGCTGACGTGCAACCTCTTGCTGAGCATACTCCGATATGTAACGATGATTCTTTTGAATTTCTTGGAGTATTTTTAAAAGTGAAGAACGATCATCTCCATATTTTTGAACTAAAAGTTCAATTTCTTCAGCAAGAGAAGTTTTTTCAAATACTAACATTTATTTACTCCCGCTTTTATTTTAATAAATTTTTGACTTTTGAAAGTAAATCATCAGATGAAATGGGTTTTTCCACAAATTCATTAACTGGAACCATTTCACCAGAACCATACTCCATTCCAACAACTTTAGAAATAGAAGTGTACATCAGAATAGGAGTAGTAATATTTTCTCTTCTAAATTTTTGAGCTAGAAAAAATCCATCATCTGGCTCATCCATCATTACATCAAGAATAATTAGATCCGGCGTTTTTTCTTTTACGATGTTGTACCCTTCATCAGGGTTATCTGCTGTAACTACACTATAGTTATTAGAGGTTAGAATTAATTCTGTTGTTTCAAGAATGTCATGATCATCATCAATAACTGCAATTAAACTCATTTCTTTCTCCAATGTCTAATAAAAAAAAAGGAACAGTTCTTTTGAGATGGATTAAAGATTCAAAATTATCTCATAATGCCCTAATACAATATCTATGCCGTTATTTTACTAATATAAATCTTCTTTTTGATTCAAAATTACATATGTGCTAGATATCTAGAGGAATGTATTATCAAAATTAAGAATTAATATCACAGCTATTCTAAAATTTGATATTTATAAA
>JBDLIN010000198.1:0-7203 GCA_039714835.1 Bacteroidota bacterium
TAGAATAATTTAGAATATTTTCTGATAAGTTATTCAAGGAGATAATCTCTTCTCTCATTCCAGAAGTTGCATGACCTTTTATAAGAACTTCATCATTATTGTCAATTTTCTCTACATAGCTATATGAATATTCGTTCGGGATCCATTGCAAATTTTTTAGTGTTGTTGGAGCTAATGTAGTTTTTGAGTTAAAAACCACATCTTCCATCGTAAAATTCTTTTTCTGTGCAATAATAGTTATGGTTAATAATAATTGTAGCAATATTATTTGTTTCAGATATCTCATAAGTTCCTCAGAAATTAAGAATATTCAATAAGTGAAATTAGCTGGTTTGATTCGCAACTGCAAATCTCATTGTGGTATGTATCAAAAAAAATGCCGGAAGACTATCCGGCATAATTATAATTTTATTAAGAAAAAATTTTACTTCTTTTCTTCAGTTTTAGAATCTACTTTTCTTTTTTCTAAAACATTATCTATTAATTTGTAATCTTTTGCTTCCTCGGATGTCATATAATGATCTCTATCGCAATCAGAATGAATTTGCTTTAGATCTTTTTCAGTATGTTTTGAAAGAATTTGATACAGAGTATCTCGTGTTTTTATCATTTCTTTTGCGTGAATCTCAATATCTGAAGTCTGACCTTGAAGTCCGCCAATCCATGGTTGATGGATCATAATCTTTGAATGGGGCAGAGCAGAACGTTTGCCATCAGCACCGCCAGCCAAGAGGACCGCTCCCATACTTGCTGCTAAACCAACACAAATAGTAGAAACATCGGCTTTAATGTACTGCATAGTATCGTATATTGCTAAGCCCGCTGAAACACTTCCGCCTGGTGAGTTAACATACAAATTGATATCCTTTTCGGAATCTTCTGCTTCTAAAAAAAGAAGTTGAGCAATTATCAGACTTGAAACATGATCATCAATTCCGGAACCAAGAAAAATTATTCTTTCACGAAGTAAACGTGAATAGATATCCATCCCACGTTCGCCTCTTCCCGTTTGCTCTATTACATATGGTACTAACTGATTATAGATTTCTGGTTTCATTTTTCTTTCTTCCCTTCTTTTTTAGGAGTACTCTTCTTTGTGGATTTTTTTGTGTCACTTGACTTTGCTTTCTTTGCTGCTTTTTCAGGATCTACTTCTTTTATTTTAGTATGATCAGTTAAAAATTTAATTACTTTGTCTTCAAGTAAAGCTTCTTTACGATTTGTATCACCGTAATATTTCATCATTTTTTTTACAGAAATACCGGTTTTTTCAGCTTCTTCTTCAGCTAACTTTTCTAAATCAGAATCATTAACCTCAATACTTTCAACCCGTCCAATATTTTCCATAACAATCTGCCATTTTGCGCTCCATTCTGCACGAGTTGCAAGTTCCTTTTTTAGGGTTTCATCATCAGGTACTGGTTTGCCATATTGTTTTGCATTTTCTTTCTCTGAATTAATCAGTCTATTCAGAATAAAGCTAACATATCCTTTTGGTACTTCAAATTCATTATTCTTCACTACTTCGTTTAACAATGAACTTTGAAATATTTGTTCAGATTGGCTAACATAATACTGCTCATAATTATCTTTGATCTGATCTTTGAATTGCTCTAGACTTGTTGCCTTGTCATTAGAGATTTTTTTTACTAATTCCTCATTAGTTTCAGGTAAAACAATTTTCTCAATTTTAGTTATATCAGAATTATAGATATACTCTTCACTATGCGTCTCTTCACCATGTTTGTGTTCATCAACAAAAGTAAATTTGAATTGATCACCAATCCCTTTATTAAGTGAATTCTTTTTTATCTCTTCATTAACAGCTGGTTCAGAAAGATCAATTACAATATTTTCACTTCGGCTATTTTCATATTCCGATCCATCTTCCTTTAACCTTTGTAGATTAGCTGTAATACGATGGTTTGAATCTTCTACTTTTTCTGCATCTTCAAATGTAGCCTGAGATTTAAGAATTTTATTGACTTCGTTATCGATGTCTTCATCTTTTACCTTGAAAATTGGTTTTTCAATCTCAAGATTCTTGTAATCTTTTACATCAAGTTCAGGTTTAATTTCATATCGAACCTTAAAGAATAATTTTTCATCTTTAACAAAATCAATGTCCATTAGCTGAGGAGTAGAGATTGGTTTGAGATTCTCGGAATCGACAACATCCCAAAACTTTTTATTGGAGATAGATTCACTTGCTTTATATTCGATAGAATCACCATAAAGCTTTTTAATAATAGCAATGGGAGCTTTTCCTTTTCGAAAGCCGTCAATAGCTATGGTTTTTCTTTCCTTTTTGTATGCATCATCAATTTCATCTTTTATTTCATCATACGTTAGCGTAACTTCCAATTCTTGTTCACTCTGTGAAACTTCGTTTATCTTTATATCCAAATTCTTACCTCGCTTCTCCGACTTTTATAAAAAGGACAATTAAAAAATGAATGGTGCGAAAGGGGGGACTCGAACCCCCACACCGTTACCGATACTAGATCCTAAATCTAGCGCGTCTACCAATTCCGCCACTCTCGCAGTAAATCTTAAAATTAAACTACAAAATATAATGAGTAAAGATTTCATTAGCAAAATCAAATTTATTTTCTGTCTTTTTGACAGCAAAATCTATTACATCAAAGTTGATTCTCTAATTCTCCCACTAACGTAAATTTTATTTGTTATATTTATTTTTATAATCATTTGAGTTGAAATGGACGATTTGATCGGCAAAAAAATAGAGAATTATGTGTTCCTCTCGATTTTAGGGAAAGGGGGAATGGGTACAGTATACCTAGCAAATGATGAAAAACTAAATAGAAAAGTTGCGATCAAAGTCCTTAACACATCTAACCTTTTAAATAGAACTCATTTAATTGCAAGATTTAGAACTGAAGCTCAGAACCATGCACAGTTATTACATCAGAATATTGTAACAGTATATGGTTTTATTGAGTTTAATAATCAATTCGCCCTCGTGATGGAATACGTTGATGGAGAAAGCCTTGATCGAGTAATTGAGAGAAATAAACATCTCCATATTTATGATGTTGTATATATAGTTAAACAGTTATTAGAAGGGATTAATTTTGCTCATCATAAGGGATACATTCATAGAGATATAAAACCTTCTAACATAATTGTGAATAGTGATGGTATAGTAAAAATAATGGATTTTGGAATTTCAAAATCATTATTTGAAGAGGAGCCAAGAACAAAAACTGGTTCAAGAATTGGAACAATATACTATATGAGTCCGGAACAAATAAAAGGTGGAAATGTTACTTGCCAAAGTGATATCTATGGAATTGGTTGTTCACTGTATGAGATGATTAGTGGTTTCCCACCATTCTTCAGTCATAATGAGTATGATGTAATGGATGGGCATTTGCATAAGCAATTTGTTCCGGTTGATGACTTTTCCCCGGATTTATCTGTTGAGATAAACCGAATCTTAGATAAGTTGCTTCAGAAAGAGGCAGAAAATAGATATCATTCTTGTATGGAAGTTCAACATGATCTGAGCAATCTTGATAAATATATTGAAAAATCTGGAACAGATTATTTTGTCCATCAAAAGAAAAAAAAGATCCTATCTAAGAAGAAATCATTATTTATATTTTCCTTAATGATAATAACTTTCATGGCTCTAATTGTTTTTGTCTTTTTCGAAGTGAAAGAATTTATGAACTACAAAGGTTACACAATATTTGAAGATGGGAAGATTTCCCAAAATTTAGATGTAATTTTTGATTCTTCCTTTTCATTTTCTCCGATGATTAATGTTGGTACAAATAGATCTTTGAATGCGGGAATAATTAAAAATGGTTTTGACCTTTATATTGTTGGGGATTCAGCATTAATATTAAGATACGATTTAATATTGGGTTCTTTCGAATATCTGAACACGAATTTATTCTCGGATATAAAAAATATCTTGGAGTTTGCAAATGACGGTTTTATTGCTATTGGAGAGCACTCAAGTATTATTAAAAGCGGCGAATCAAATACTATTACCAATGTTTCACTTTTAGCAGAACATAATTCCCTATATGGGATTGATTTTTTTAACGATAACACTGGAATAATTGTTGGAACTGAAGGGGTAGTTCTTCGAAGCACTAATAAGGGGAGTAAATGGGAAAGAGTTGAGTCTTTTGATAATAATAATCTTTTTGATATTAAAACTATAAATGAAAATATTGGTTTTATTGTTGGGAATAATGGAACAATATTTAAAAGTAGTGATAAAGGATTACATTGGGAAAAAATTAATGTTGAGACAGAAAAATATTTAAAAGATATTTCTTTTTCTGGTGATGAAGTAGGTATAATTGTTGGAGGTGGAGGAACAATTATAAGAACAGAAGATGGTGGTGAAAACTGGATTGTTATTAACAGCGGAACTGATAAAGCACTAAACAGCGTAAAGCTAATTAATAAAAAAATATTTTTAGCTGTCGGTAATTTAGGAACTGTTTTAAGTTCATATGATTTTGGTAAAACTTGGAAAATGATTGAATCAAAATATTATAATAATTGGAATGATATTCTCGTTAATTCAAGAAACAATAAAGTTTTTCTTATCGGGGATAATGGTGCATTTGTTGAACTATTAAAAGGAGATAATTAATTGGATAAATTTGTAATTGAAGGTGGAGTTGAACTTTCTGGTAAAGTAAAAGTAAGTGGTGCTAAAAATGCAGCTCTAGCAATTATGCCAGCCACATTATTAAACAATGGTAAAAATGTAATTACAAACATTCCGGAAGTGAATGATATATTTACAATGATTAAGTTGCTCAAACACTTAGGAGTGGAAGCCGAATTAAATGGGGAAGAACTTGTCTTAAATACTAGTAATATTACTAGTCAACATGCTCCGTATGAGCATGTAAAAAAAATGAGAGCGTCAGTTTATGTATTAGGACCGCTTTTAGCAAAGTACGGTTATGCAAAAGTTTCAATGCCCGGCGGATGTGCTTGGGGACCAAGACCAATAAATCTTCACTTAGAAGCAATGAAAAAAATGGGAGCAGAGATTGATCTTGAGGGAGGAGATATTATAGCTAAAACCGACAAATTACACGGAGCACATATAAATTTTGATATTTCATCTGTGGGAGCAACAGGAAATGCAATTATGGCTGCAGTCCTAGCAAAGGGATCAACACTATTGCAGAATGCAGCTATGGAGCCAGAAATAACGAATTTATGCGAATTTTTAGTTAAAATGGGAGCAAGAATAGATGGCATTGGCACAACCACATTAGAAATTGAAGGGGTAGATGAACTATCGGCCACCAATTCTGAAATTATTGGGGATAGAATTGAAGCAGGTACATTGTTGATTGCTGGTGCAATTACGAAAAGTAGAATTGAAGTAGTAATGAAGAATTCAATCCATATTGATTCTGTAATTTCAAAGCTTCAAGATAGTGGGGCTAAGATCAGTATAAACAATGAGATAATTGATATCGATTCAAGAGATATCGATATTGAAAATATTGATATCTCAACTTCAGTTTATCCGGGTTTTCCAACAGATATGCAGGCACAATGGATCGCTTATATGGCATTAGCTAATGGAACCTCTACAGTAACTGACACAATATACATTGACAGATTTAGTCATGTCCCAGAATTAAATAGATTGGGAGCATCTATTGAAATTGTGAATAATAGTGCAATTATTAAAGGAGTGCCAAAATTGAGGGGAGCAAAAGTAATGTCAACAGATTTAAGAGCTAGTGCTTCATTAGTTTTAGGTGGATTAGCTGCTGAAGGGGTTACTGAAGTGCTTAGAATATATCATCTTGATAGGGGTTACCAAAAAATAGAGGAAAAACTTAGTTCTCTTGGTGCAAAGATTAAAAGAGTACAAACTGCGGAATTCTAATGATGACTAAATTAACATCTTTAATTACATTTCCGATAATAATTGTCTTTCTGGTTTCTATTCTTAGTGTATATCTACAATCTCTTCCACTTCTAGGTAGTATGCATTATGAGTACTCAGCGGTACAATCAGTTATTCTATTTCTATCAGTAGGGATAATGACGATATTTTATTTAAGAAAATATAACTCTCTTGGAGTTTTATTACATATCATTATCACTAAACATAGATTCTATTTACTTTTATTGATTTTGCCTCTTGTAATTTCAATATTTTCAAATGTATTATTTCAGAAATGTCCAATTGGGGAGGGATTCCTTTTTTATCTAGTAATAACAATTCCAGCATACTTTTTTGGAATAGTGGTTGCAGCATTTTCATTCTCTGTGAATAAAAAATTCTCATATCTAATATTTATTCTGATAACTTTAATACTCCTACTTTCAAGTTTATTAGAATTCTATTTGAATCCACAAATATATTTTTACAATCCAATTATTGGAATATTCCCAGGGACTATTTATGATGAAGATATTTCAATTGATTCAACTCTAGTCAAATACAGATTATTAAATGTTTTTATCTTTTCTGTTATATTATGGATTATTTTAAGGATTGTAAATAAGAAACAGAAATTAAAATATTTCTGTAATTTTACAATAGGTATAATTGTTCTTCTCTTGTATTTTACAAAACCGTTTCTTGGATTTTCATCAACGCAGCATAGCATAGAAAATGTCCTAAGAGAATCTGTTGTAACTCCTAATTATAAAATAGTTTATGCCTTAACTATTAAAGAAGAAAAAAAACGATTAATTCTTTTTGAACATGAGTATTACTACAACCTTTTACTAAAAGAATCTAAATTAAAACCAAGTAATCTGATAACATCTTACATTTTTGATAGTTCAAATCAAAAGCGTAAATTATTTGGAACTAAAGCTGCTAATGTTGCAAAACCATGGTTATCCCAAATTTATCTTGATCAATTTGGTTTATCAAGCACTTTGAAACATGAATTGACTCACATATTTGCCGCTGAGATTGGGAGCACGATTTTTGAGATCACGCCAGGATTTAATTTTGCCTTACTAGAAGGATATGCCACCGCTTTGGAAAATGATGCTGGAGGATATGATCTTGATTATTTAGTTTTCTTAGGGAACAAAAGTGGATACAAGATTGATTTGGATGGATTGTTTTCAAAACTTAATTTCTTTGCATCAGCTCCAACAGTCTCCTACATCTACGCAGGATCTTTTATTAAGTACTTAATTAATCAATATGGAATTGACTCA
>JBDLIN010000199.1:0-7084 GCA_039714835.1 Bacteroidota bacterium
TGAAGAACTCGCAAAACTATTTTTTGAAATTCATGATCCCACACAAATTGATAAACAAGGTCCGGATATTGGTGAACAATACCGTTCTGAAATATTTTACTTTGATGATCATCAGAAAGAAGTAAGTGATAAATTGATTAATATTCTAAAAGAGAAGGGTTACAAAGTTGTAACTAAATTAACCAAAGCTACTCAGTTTTGGGAAGCTGAGGAATATCATCAAGAATATTATGAAAAGAAAGATGGCACACCATATTGTCATTTCTATACCAAGAGGTTTTAGTAGCGGTTGCATATTATGTTTGCAAAAATCCAATTTCTTTAAGTATGCTAACTCTATTTTAGAAATTGGATTTTTATAAATCATTAAAACCTTGAAGGAAAACATAACGCATAACTTTTCCATGGAATGATAAAATTTATTTGTTCTAAACTTATTATAAAGTAGATTACCTTCAAGGTTGGATACATAGAGGTTGAGTAAATATAATACAAACCTCCGATGTTAGAATTCTCAGTTAAAGGTAAAAACATCGGAGGTTTTAATTAATATTAATCAGCAATAATCTGTCAAACTTGCCTACCGGAGGATAGGTCTGTGTCATCTCCGCCTAAAAAATTGGCGGACAAGCGTGTTCTATCTGCTTTAGTATTAGTCCTCGTAACTGCGAACAGCATCATTTTCAGTATCATAAAACTTAAATACAGAATTAAGCTTTGTTATTGAGAGAACACCATTAACCTTATCAGAGACCTCTGCTAATTTCATATCTCCCCCGGCATTCTTCAAAGTCGTATAAGCTCTAATTAAGATACCTATGCCTGTAGAGTTAACAAATTTTACATCTCCAAGATTTGCAACAAATTTATTATGACCGTTTTCGATTTTTGATGCAATGAAATCTTGAAACTCTGCTGCACCAGGACCTCCCTCTAATTTACCTGTTACTTCAATGACATCAACACCATATACTTCCTTAGCATTATATTTCATTATTGTTCTCCTTTATATTGGGTATGAAATGCTTTAGTTTAATATAAGATTCTTATAATTACTTTTCAAACTATTTTATTTTTAATACCAATAATGTAATATCATCTTCAATAGGTTTTCCGCCAAGCCAATCATCAGAGGTTTTAATAATTTCAGATATAATCTCATTTGGACTCATAGCAGCAATATCTTTAAACAACTTAGAAACTCTGAAGTAAGCAAATTGCTCTCCTTCGCTATTCGTTAACTCAGGAAGACCATCTGACATAAAAAGTATAGTATCACCAGGATGAACTTCAAATTGGAATTCTCTATAAGGGAAATCAAGCATTGCACCTAAAGGCATTCCCATTAAATTAAGTTCCTCAACATGTTTACTCGCTTCAGAGTGAATCAAAATAGGAGGCATTCCTGCACTTGAAAATTGTGCAACATTATCTTTTAATTTCAATAAGCTAAATGCCATCATTATTCGTCCAAGTCTACTACGCTTAATAGTATTATTACTTTTTAACATAAACGTTGACAAATCATTTTCTGCTGAGTCAGAAACAAATAGTCCCTTGATTAACGAGACTACTACTCCAGCTTGCATACCATGTCCGGTTGCATCACCAAAACCTATATTAAGAGTTCCATCTTCAGAGATTGTAAAATCATAGTAATCACCACCTACTTCGGAGGCTGTTTTCATATAAACGGTTATTTCATATTTATCAGATGTCGGGATTGAATCAGGAAGCATCGATAATTGAAGCCTTCTAGCGTCTTCCAATTCTTTCGTCTTTCTTTCATTTTCTATCTGAACAATTTTTACATTCGCAGCAGCTGCTTCTGCCTTAAGCTCTGCTTGTTTAGCACGCATCTCTGATTCCTTGAGTTTAGCTGCTTCTATTTGTTTGTTAATTTCATACTTTCTATATAGTTGTAAAAATCCAATTATTAATAAGAAATAAATAGAATATGCCCACCAAGTTCTATAGAGTGGTGGATTAATTGATATGTTAAATTCAATTTCATTCGCAGCCTTTATTCCATCAGCATTTGAAGCTTTTAATATAAATGAATAATCTCCTGGAGTTAGATTTATATATGACACTCTTCTTATTTCATTTGTACGAATTGACTCCTCATCGTAATTAATTAATTGATATTCATACTGGTTGTTACTGGGTGAAGCAAAGTGAAGAGCAACAAAATCGATTGATATTGAGTTTTGGTCGTGAGATAATGATATTTCTTTTTCGTCAATTAAGTGCTGTACAAATGATTTATTACCTTCGCGGATTATTGACTTCCCATTTATTTGAAAGTCATTTATCACAAGACGAGGTAGAAAATGATTCTTCCGAACAGCACTTGGATCAAATTTTACAATACCATCATTTCCCCCAAAATAAAAATTTCCATTCTTATCAATAAGATTAGAGTTTATATTAAACTGATAGATTTTAAATCCATCATGTGAAGAATAAGCTCTCATCTCCTCTGTTTTTGTATCAAATCTGACTAATCCATTATTTGTGCTGATCCAAATTGTATTACTGCCATAACCAAGCATTGAATGAATCGCATTACTTGGAAGACTACTATTCTGCATTGTGATTCTTTTAAACTCGCCAGTAACAAGGTTTAATCTACACAAACCACGATTAAAAGTACCCAACCAGAGTATATCATCTTCCGATTTTGATTTCATGAAGTTAATTATCATATCATCGCCGATATACTTTTTAAATTCCTCTTCATGATCAAATTGTATGAATTCATTTGTTATTAAATCAAGTTTTTTTATTCCCCTTGTTGTTCCTATCCACATTGTATTATTGTCATCAGTGAAATAGGAAAGGACATTAACTCGATCTGTTTGTATTGAATCATTAAATGAATACGGATAAATATCAAATGATTTAATATCAACTTTATCTAATCCCCCACCTTTTGATCCTACTAAAGCATAATTCGAATCAACCATCATTACAAAACTGATTCGCTCACTTTGCAGATTTTGTTTGGAGCTTCTATTTACAAGAGATAAGTGGCTAACTAATGTATCTGAATCAACAACAAGAATTCCATTGGATGATGTTCCAAGCCAAAATCGATTTTGAGAATCTTCAGTTATACTTACAACTCTTGTGTGCTTCAATAGGCTTTTTACTTGCAGATCATTTATGAACGTATTTTTTGTCCCAGTTTTCGAATTAATTTCAATTACATCTTCATTTGAGCCAATAAGTAAGTTTCCTGATGAATTTGTGATAATTGAAAATACATTATTTTCTGAGGAAAATGTTTTAGGGAGATCGCTATTAATTACTTTCAAATTTGGCTTAAATCTATTGAGTTTTGCTAATCCACTGTTACCAGTTGCAAACCATAGGATCCCAGAATGATCCTCTAAAATTCTTCTAATCTGGTTGGAGGGAAGAGTCTCCGAATTATCCTTCTCACGCTGATAATGTTTACTTAGTCCCGTCTTAATCTCATATTCAAACAAACCTCCATTTGTGCCAACCCACAAAACTCCAGGATCAGAATGTGATTCATAAAGCGAAACTACCCTACTAACACTTGCAGATTTTTCTTGATGATAATTAATTTTTTCGAAGCTTTCATAGTTCCAATCGAATTTATATAATCCATGCTCGGCAGCGATCCATAAATTATTTTTACTGTCGATAAAAAGATCATTTATATAATTAGCTCTTTCTCTTTTGTTAGAACCATCTATGAAAAAATTTCTAAAAGATCTGTTTAGTTTATTGTAATAATTAAGACCATTAGAGGTCCCAATCCATAAATTATTCTGATCATCTTCGGCAATTGAAGTTACGAAATTATTACTTAGTGAATTATCATCAAGTGTATCATTCACAAAGCTAGTAAAATGATTTTTTTCTGAATCAAAATATGCTAATCCACCATCTCCTTTCCTACCAATTACATCACCCATACCAACCCAAAGGATTCCCTCATTGTCAGTAAATAATTTTGTGATTTGATGAAAACTAAGACCGCTTTCAGTTGAATAATATTTGAAAGAATTAGTTAGTTTATCGTATTTGTTTAATCCCCGTGTTGTTCCAATCCAAATGTTATTCTTTGTATCCTCAGTAATTGTTATTGGGATTCCTGGTGAGATTGAATTTTTGTTAAAGGGATCATTCCGAAGAATAGTAAAATTATAGCCATCATAGATGTTGACTCCATCCGGTGTTATAAACCATAGAAATCCATCATTATCTTGGAAAATATCTAGTACTTTATTATCAGATAATCCATCCTTCTCAGAAATACTATCGAATGAATAGGATTGTGTAAATAAACTTGACGTCAGTAAGATCCAAGTGATGAAAATATAGTATAATTTTTTCATTGTAAAAGAATACGGTTTTAAATCAATTTAATACTTTTAGATGACTACTAATATAAATTATTTCAATAAACTTTGTTGAGTATAATTAAATAACATTAATATTTTGTTTATAATCCTTTTTTGAAATAATAATTTTTTGGGGAAATCAAACAACTTGGATTTCAGATAATCTGTATTAGAGGTTTAATAATAAATGTGTGATTTATTATTGACTCCATATACACATTAAGATAATCCATAAGTAGTTTTTAATACTCTCATTTATTATCCATATTGAATCAAAAGATTTTTAGTCTATAGGAATAAGATTAAATTTATTATGCTAATGAAAAATATTACACCAAAAATAAATACCCAGTTCCAATTTCGCTGTTGAGCGAAATAACCTGTGCTTGCAATTAAAGTATAAAACAACATTCCAATTGAAACTAAGTAAATTTCATTTGCAAGACTGATTTCAAGATACAAACAAACTCCACCCACAACTAGAAAAAAAGCTGTAAGAAATTCGGCAATTACATGAAAAATAATTCTTATAGGTTCAGTTTTAATTTCTGGAATCTGTTTTGAAAATAGAACTATACTCCAATAAAATAATATTCCAAATCCAACAACTACATTAAAAATTATAATAAATGTCACTTATTACTCCAGTATTATAGTTTTAATTTCTTCTGCAGTTACTGAATCGATCTCATTTAACTCCACCATCTTATTAAATACCTTATTTAATAGAGTTCGATTGTACTCATAAGTTATAATTGAAAAATCTATTAATTTGTTTTGTGTTTTGCTTTTCCCTTCTGTTAATGAATATGCCATTGAATGCGTTGAAGTAAAATCAATTTCTTCTAAATTCATTGTTTTAATATTTGAATTATTCTTTGTGAAAAATGAGATATTAAAATTAAGTATATCATAAACTATACTCCATTGAGTATCATGTTGCTTAACATTATCTAGTATTTTAAAAGCATAGTTTGTATTTGAAGTATTACAGTCTCGTAATAATTCCCCAACTCGAACAAAGCGCGATGGTGATTCTTGACCTTCTCTAACTGGAAGCGAACCGCCAAATCCTTCATGTTTATATATGTATTTAAGTGAGTTAGAGTAAGCATTATTTACTAATATCGGGAAAGGTAATTCATCCTTATAATAAGTTAGACTTTTACCATCAATAAACTCTATTACAGCAGAATTACCTGAGTTATCACTCAAGAAATAATGAAGTCCAAATAGTAACTTGGAAATTTGGATGTTTTCCAAATTACTGATTACTTCAACAACAGAAGCATAATTATCTAATTGATATTGAATCCATTGCAATTCATTTAAGCAAAACAAACTGTCATCGTTCGGATAAATTGTTGGTGAATAGGAAAGCTCTTCAACAACTAATCCTTTCTCATTCATTCCTCCTAAAGGATGATCTTTTCCAAACTGGTTAAATGTTACACTTCCATATTTTGAAGTCCATTTCGCTGGTTTATCAGTTGAATTAATACTCCCTATTTTTTTAATCCCTCTAGGATTAACTATTATAAAGCCATCACCAATTGGCCAATCTAAATTTTTACCAACAAAGATATAATTTCCCTTCTCAACTAAACAGAACGCAGTGCATCCATTTATTGATTCGGCTTTAAAAAGGATAATAAATAAAAGAAATGTTTCAATTGTAATTATCACTTGCTTCATTGAACTGTCTCTGACCTGGATTCTGCCATACAATCAGTATCTTCATAAGTTTTTAATAAACCGAAAACTTGGCAAATGGTTTTATAATTCTTTAATATTTAAAATAATCAATAAATTATGTTTCTGCTATTGATATAATTTTGATTTAATAAGATTTCGTTCGGGAGTTGGATTAGTATAATTGTCTAACATTTGTCCATAAGATGCTTGAGTTTTAGATAATTGATTTCAGTTATTCATTCACGAACTTCATGAAAACAAATTTTCAAAATTCAAAATATCACTGTAAAATCTACTATGTTAATTATGCTCCTTATAATCATACTGAAGATGAAACGGCCCTAGTAGTGGTTGGATCACCCCACCTAAAGCACGGTATGCTATTTCATAAGCAACATCAGGATTTAATAAATCATTATTTGTACAAACCACGACTCCAAATTCATGTTCAGGGAATATTATCATTATACTCTGAAAGTCAAAATGCTGCCCCCATTGCCAAAGCGCATATCCTTGTTCGGTATAAAAAATACCAGGTCCCATTCCCCATGCTAAATTATCACTTAATTTTATCTGTGATGTTCTTAAAGCTTCTGCCGTCTCCACTTTTAGAAATTTAGGATTAGCTACTCCAAAGCCTTCTGACCAAGCAATTTCCCCTTCTTTAATTAGTGCTATTTGAACACCAGGAATATTTTCATTATTCATGTAATTTGGGATGAATATTTTTAGATCAACAATTACAGAATCAACTGGTTCTGAAACTCGTAGAAAACCATTCTGAGCAAAAGAAGAATCAAGATTAATAAAGATGCTGCAGATGAGTAATCCATTATATGAATTCCACAACATCTTCATTGCTTTTTTAAGGATACTCAAATTCATATTTCATCCCTTGGGATATTACATTCTATGATAACTACTTCAGCACTTTATCAATTAAGTATAGAGTAACACACAATAACTAGAGAAATTATGTTTTTTAAATCCAACTTTTACTCACCAGATAT
>JBDLIN010000200.1:0-7065 GCA_039714835.1 Bacteroidota bacterium
AACAAACGCATAATCAAATATTATTGAAAAATTATTTGATACATTCCAATTAATACCACCACCAAATGAATAGTCCTTTTCACCGTCATTGAAACTATATCCACCTCTAATAAATAGAAAGTCATGCCATCCATATTCCATACCGAGTGACAAGTATTCCGGAGCGTCTATTGGATGATTTGCATCAATCCCAAAACGCAATTTATTCATATCACTCCATACCAAAGCATCAGTATTGCTTATCAAATCCCATCCAATTCCAACTTTGATCATAAGTGGCAATCCCCATTGTTCTGTTGCAAGATGGCTTGCAACACCAACATTTGTGGCATTTCTAGGATTTTGATCATAAGCTTTTTGTAAATCTGGACCTTCCATTTGCAATTTAGTCCCAAAATTAAGGAACGACATTCCAATTTTTATTCCTTTATAACCAGTGGTTAATGTGGTTCCTAAATCAATTGCAAATGCAGAAGCTGACTCTTTATATAAACTTTGGTTTACATATTTAAATGTCGCACCAAATGAAAAGAAATCAACTATTTGAACTGCGTATGTTAAACCAACTGCAATATCGGAAGCTTCGAAGAAATTACCAGTTCCTGTAGGCTTTCTCTCTGTAGTAACCTCCATTTTACCCATATTCAATAAAGTTGCACTTAATGCAATATTCTGGGAAGCGTCAATTGGAAAGACAAGAGCAAAATTTTGATGGTCAACATCAAGGAACCAATCTGTTATATTTGCATTTATTGTTAATTTCTTTACGCCAACTAATCCTGATGGATTCCAGTAAGTTGCAGTTGCATCATTAACCAATCCAACAACTGCACCACTCATGGCAGTGGCTCTTGCGCCAACCCCAATCTTAAGAAATTGTGCTGCAGTAGTACCAGACTTGTTTGTTTCTTGTCCGTTGATGACACAAACCGAAATGAGTAATGCTACAATTATATAAAAACGTTTCATCCTTTAAACCTCACTTTATTAAAGCAAATTTATCTGAGTGTTTATTACCATATGGATCTTCAATGATATAAAAATAGACTCCATAAGCCAATGCCTGATTCCATTCACTCAATAAATTCCATCTCATTGACCCAGTATTATCATTATGATATAAGGTTTTAACTAATGTTCCTGACATTGTGTAAATATAAATGGTACATTCTGTAGGTAAATACATAAATCTAATTTCACGAACATTTTGCTCTGACTCATATAAAGAAGTCACGATATATGGATTAGGAACCACTTTAACTTTGCTAAGATTTATATTATCAATATTATTTGTAGGTAAATTGAAGTTTAAAACAAATTCATCTGATTCAGTTAAAGGATTAAAGCTATTTACATTAATTATTGACCCAGGATCTGGTGGAATAGTTGGTTCACCCATTGCAGCATTATTTATTACTACTTGATAGGCAAACTCATTTATAACAGCAATTGGATTTTCTGAACCAATTGTAGGTGCAGGATCAGGATAAGAAACACGACTAATAAATATTATTTCCCCTTTATTCCATTCTCCATCGACATTTGCATCTTGAACTTCGAAACATACTTTTCTGTCATTTGTTATATCCCAAACAGAAAATGGTACTTCGAACATTGCTGTTGAAGCACTACCCACACCCCAGGAATAAGCAAGACTTTTATCCTCATTAGAAAATTGGATTGAATAACTTGTTGTCTTTGCAAGAGTATCTGCATGTGGAAATAGGTTAACAGATACATACCAGGAACTATCTACAATATTATTGCTTCCTTCAACACTATTTCCATCTATATCTGTAACAGATTTTAATCCACCAAGTTGACTTTCTGTACCAATACTGATACTAAAACCGTCTTGAGCTGGCGACATACCATTTTCAACTGCTCTTGAACTAAGTATTTCGGTGCTGTCATCATCCATTCTCGTTACAGAATAATGTGTTGCTGGTATACCTTCAAATGATAATTTATAATTATACTCTGTCAATTGGTTATCATCAACAACCTCAATTGAAATTGTTCCTTCTCCAGAACCAGCTGAATGATATAGCTCATTTAACTCTGCAGGCATTATATCCATAGCTTTTGGACTTGGAGTAATATTGATGAAGTTCGGCACATTTGGCCCATCACCTTTTGTGCCCTCTAAAGAATATAAATTACTTGTTCCTCTATCATAGGAAACAATTGTATAGGAATAACTTATCCCATTGACAACATTTTTATCAACCCATTTATGCTGAAGACCTGTATCATCACCAAGCCAAATTAAAGAGTTTTTTGGATCAGTTCCTTTAATGTTATTATCTAAATCGAACTGTGCAACTGGGACATAACCATATGTTTTGCCTTTTGCATCAGTTATTTTTGTACCCCAAGTTACACCACCATCTTCACTTTTAAAAATTTTATAACCTTCAAAATCCTGCTCACCACTTGACGGATCTTTATCATCTTCTGGAGAATCATCCCAATAAAGTGTAATTTCCCCATCGCCAGCTACTCCCCTTAATGTTGGAGATGATGGTGCTGTAGGACCATTTAATTTAGCATCATACAATTCTTTTGCCTGCCAAACAGTTCTATAATAATCTGCATCATCATTCCCAACAACTACCGCAACCATACTTTTTACTGTATCCCCTATTGCTAAATCAAATGGACCAGTGGAGACAACCCATACAAGGTCAGAAGCTTCAACAATAGTTGATACATCATCTTTATGTACATCGGAACCATGAAAGTATCTATCAGCAGTACCCATGAGATTAGGATTAGCTTTATCACTAGTAACAATTGGCCATAACACCTCGTCATTAGTAGGACCAGAATCTAAATAATAGTGAAAATCTGTAATTCCCAAATCATTTGGAGTTTCTAAAAATACTGTTCCAAAAGTATAATCTTCAGTGATTCCAACTGTATTTGGTCTTGTTGCTCCGCCAATATCCCCATCAAAATCTCTATCTCCAATCGCAAAAAGCTTACTGCCATCAGTGAAACTTGTATCTTTCAAAAGTAATGTTTCTTCACCATGGTCACTACAATCGGGATCCTGATAATAACCGAAGTAACAATCCTTTAAATCTTTATCTCCATTGTTTATAATCCATGACTCATAAAACAATATATTATCAGCATAAACTCTTCCATAGCTATAAGCCATTTGATGAATTTCTATTCCAATGATATCACCTTGCTGATTATTTTTATCATCAAACTCAATATAAATATCTCTATCAGAAGAGAACTCACCTTCAATTTCTTGTCCAGTATCTGGATCACGTCTAAAAATACCGGGCCAAAATTGCTCTCCATTTTCATCAACCGGCCAGGTTGCTGGTAAATCACTATGGGCTAAGTAAGGTGTTTGCCCGTTATAGAGCAATCCCTCTTTAGGATTTGGGTCTGTTGATGGATTGTAATGTGTATTACCATAGGAACCATCTTTTGCAATAAAGTCTTCATTATCATTATCGGTCCATGCATCAATTACATTACCTTGATCTCCATTTTTTGAATTTTCCTTTACTGCAAAGAAAACAGAGAAATCGTCACAAAGGCCTGTGAAATTTTCTCGTGGATACCGGAAATCGAAAAATATATCAGTCGGTGCATTTCCTCTATCTTCATAACGAGTATCAGTAATCTGTCCATAATTCATTATTAGGTTTTGTAATTGCCCTTTCGTCTGCAAACCAACAGCTTCATCAGCAAAACCTTGAACCTTCAATAAAGATTTTTTACCTTCCACCGGAGCATCAGTATCCTGACCAAATGTATAACCTGTAAAAAGGCAAACAATTAAAAATATTATTAGTTTAAATTTTATATTCATAAATACAAACCTCCGCTATTAAAAATGAATATAAAGACCAAGTCTCACTGATCTTCTTGGATATAAATTTGCTGGATTTGCTTGTCTATCAAAAGGTCTTATTGATGTAGGTCCTTCAGATAAAGCTTCACCTGTTCTTGACCAAATAAAACGTGTGTTTTCAGTATCAAATACATTTTCTACGTTCATATATAAAGTTAGGTTTATTATGCTCATAGGAATTTCTTTTGACATTCTGAAATCTAGGTTATAAGTCCAAGGGCGTCTCCCACTATTCGGCTCTGGAACTATATTACTTTCATCAGCTTCTCTACTTGTAGGTGTATATGGTAATCCACTACCTACTGTGAAAACAGTATTAAAAGTTAATAGCTCAAAAATTGGACCCCCATAATCTTTTGGTAATCTTACAGTAAAAAATGTGACTATTTTATGTGTTTGATCAAAATCAAGGGGATAATTTCTATTTGGTCTTAAGTGAGCTTGATCTTCTCTATATGTGTATCCTTCCGTTGGGTCTGATTGATTACCCATCGCAGACATAAGAGAATATGTTAATCTGAAATTGTAAAGATTACTAAAGTGTTTATCTAATGTAAGATCTATACCTCTTACTGTTCCAAAATCAGCATTTGTAAATGTTGTATAATCTCTTCCAACAAAATAATATTGGCTGGAGATTAAATTTGAAATATCTTTTGTATATGCAGTTAAATTCAGACCCCAATCTTCAGTAAGTTCATGCTGTAAGCCTACTTCGAACGACACTGTTTTTTCAGGTTTTATCGCTGGATTACCAACTAATGCATCATTTACTAAAATATCACTTAATTCATGATTTCTATACAAATCATAGAAACGAGGAATTTGGAAAAAGTGTCCGTATGCAAAATATATTGAAGTTTTGTCTGAAATAGGATGAGCTAAACCAATACGCGGACTAAATTGCAAATGTGGTTCTACGGAAACTTTTTCAGCAGCTCTATAGTCTGCAGCACCATTGTTATTATAAACTTCAAGAATATTGGCGGGATCTGGATAAGCAGAAGCTTGAGGATCGAAATAATCAAATCTTAAACCAAGTTTCAAAATCATAAAATCATATTCAATCTTATCTTGGATATAAAAATCAGCTTCTATAGGTTTATAAGTAAAGAACTCTAAATTACCTCTTGGAGGCATTCCAATTCTATGTCTATTAATTTCATGTTTTTTATACTCAAAACCTGTTCTTAACAAATGATTTTTTGTTAACTGACTTTCAAAATTCCCTTTAAAAAGATATTGTAAGTTTTCAGTTTTTCGCCAATATCTAACATCACCGTATCTAAAATTACCATCAAGACCATTCACATATAATCGAGTGTAATAATCTTCGGATATTAATTCACCAGTATTTTCGTCATAAATAACAGTCCTTTCAGGAACGACTTCATCATAATAATCATAAATACGAGCAAATGTAAGATCAAAGAAAGCTTCATTTGACAGTACTTGTTTAAAGTTTAATATTTGTCGGTTTGATCTTGATTCATCAATCGGATAACTACCACTGCGACCAAGAGTATCTAATCCAGAATCGAACCACCTCCAATATTTATATGAATGATTATAATCAAGTTCTGCACTATGCGTCCAATTGTATGTGAACCTTATTTGTGTTGTAGGTAGTGGAAGAAATGTTAATTTACCTAATGCAGATTTATATATATCATATCCCCAAGGTAATGAACTATTTTCGTTTCTCATTCTTCCATTAATATAAAATGAAAGTGTATTCCCTGTAAATGGAACTGGACCTGAAAAATTTAATAAAAATGTACCTAACGCTTTAATTGTCAAATATTTTTCGGCATACTTATCATCCAATACACTTACAAAGTCATAAGCTGATGTACCATCAGGTTTTCTAACTACATCTTTATATTCTTCTTGTTCTTCTAGCGACAACTCCTTAATATCACTACGATTCAAATTCCAATCTTTTTCATGATATGGGGAAGAATTTAACCGGGGCGATTCATACATAACCTTCATACTGTACTTACTACTACCATCTCTAGTATTTATATTTATAATACCATCAGCAGCATTACCATACTCAGCATCAAAAGTACCAAGTAATGCTTGAAATTCTTGGATACTCTCAACTTCAATTTCTCCACCTGTTGTTCTTGTAAATGGATTAAGTAATGGCACACCATCAACTAGAACAACTGATCCACCTGCTCTACCGCCTCTTACGTGGAATCTTCCATCTGTTCCTAATGTTACGCCAGGTTGTAGTTCAATAACTTGTTCTAAATTTTGCGCTCTAAGTTCTTCAACAATCTTTTTTCCATCTACAATTACTCTTGTAGAAGTTAAATCCTTTTGTACCACTGGTCGCTTAGCTTCTACAATTACCTCTTCTTCCATTTCTATTGATTGAACTGTGAGTGATACATTCAGTTCAGTAGTAAGTTCACTCATAACTTTAACATTATTAATAATTTTACTCTGATAACCCATTGAGGAAACTTTAACTGAATAAACATTTGGTTCAATTCCAACAATTATAAACCTACCATTAACATCGGTTGCTGCTCCATAATTAGTATTAAGGATTACAATATTTGCCCCAAGTAATGGTTCATCTGTTGCAGCATCTATTATAATTCCACTAATCTTTCCACTGCCTGCTGCAAGTAATTGACAAGTAAGGACAAATAAAATCAAGATCAAAATTTTAACATTCTTCACAATTTACCTCTATCTTTACATTAAAATATTCGATACAAATATTTTCATATTTGTATCGAATCAAATGTTAAGTACTATTTAATTAGCATCATTTTTTTAGCTGCAGAGAATTTCTCGGCTTGGATTTGATAAATATACATACCGCTTGCTAAATTCGACGCATTAAATGATACTTTATAATTTCCAGCAGCTTTAACATCATTTATTAATTCAGCAACCTCTTCACCTAAGATGTTGAATATTTTTAATGTAACTAAGCTGCTTTTTGGTAATGAGAAATTAATTACTGTTGAAGGATTGAATGGATTTGGATAGTTTTGAGAAAGTTTATAATCCGTTACAATATTTTCATTGTTATACTCAATTGAAGTTTTTAATAAACTGATGTTTGCATGTAAAATTGTTGTAGTGTCACCATCATCTATTCCTTCGGTTGCTGATTCTCTCCACAGAAAATCTACTCCAGTTTCTCCAACATTTAATCC
>JBDLIN010000201.1:0-7065 GCA_039714835.1 Bacteroidota bacterium
AACAAACGCATAATCAAATATTATTGAAAAATTATTTGATACATTCCAATTAATACCACCACCAAATGAATAGTCCTTTTCACCGTCATTGAAACTATAACCACCTCTGATAAATAGAAGATCATGCCATCCATATTCCGTACCAAGTGATAAATATTCTGGAGCATCTATTGGATGGTTTGCATCAATTCCCAACCGTAGTTTATGTCTATCACTCCATATTAAAGCATCTGAATTGCTGATCAAATCCCAACCAATACCAACTTTTATCAATAGTGGTAAACCCCACGATTCAGTTATAAGATTGCTAGCAACACCAACATTCGTAGCATTACGTGGATTTTGATCGTACGATTTTTGTAAATCCGGACCTTCTAATTGTAATTTAGTTCCAAAGTTTAGAAAGGACATACCAATTTTAATCCCATTATAACCTGTAGTTAGGGTTGTTCCTAAATCAATTGCAAAGGCAGAAGCTGATTCTTTATACAGATTTTGGTTTATATATTTTACTGTTGCGCCAAATGAAAAGAAATCTACAATTTGAACTGCATAAGTAAGTCCCACAGCTATATCTGATGCTTTGAAAAAATTACCAGTTCCTGTTGGATCTCTTTCGGTTGTAACCTCCATTTTACCCATATTTAATAGTGTAGCACTCAATGCAATACTTTGTGATCCGTCTACTGGGAAAACAAGAGCAAAATTTTGATGATCAACATCAAGGAACCAATCAGTTATATTAGCATTTATTGTCAATTTCTTCACACCAACTAATCCAGATGGATTCCAATATGTTGCAGTTGCATCATTAACCAATCCAACAACTGCACCACTCATAGCTGTCGCCCTTGCACCAACTCCAATTTTGAGAAATTGAGCTGCTGTTGTACCAGACTTGTTAGTTTCTTGACCATTAATGATACAAACTGAAAGAAGCAATACTATAATTATATAAAATTGTTTCATTCTTTAAACCTCACTTAATTAAAGCAAATTTATCGGTATATTTATTCCCATTTGGATCTTCGATTATAAAGAAATAAACTCCATAAGCTAATGCTTGATTCCACTCGCTCAATAAATTCCAACTCATAGAACCTATATTATCATTATGGTATAGAGTTTTTACTAAAGTTCCTGCCATTGTGTAGATATAGATTGTACATTCATTAGGTAAATACATAAACCTAATTTCACGAACATTTTGCTGCGACTCATACAAGGAAGTCACTATATATGGATTGGGAACAACTTTAACTTTGTTAAGATTTATATTATCAACATTATTTGTAGGTAGTGTAAAATTCAAAACAAATTCATCTAATTCAGTTAAAGGATTAAAACTATTTAAATTTATTATTGATCCAGGATCTGGCGGAATAGTTGGATCGCCCATTGCAGCATTATTTATTACTACTTGATAAGCAAACTCATTTAAAACAGTAGTCGGATTTTCTGAACCGATTGTTGGTGCTGGATCAGGATAAGGAACTCGGCTAATAAATATTATTTCACCCTTATTCCATTCTCCATTACCATTTGCATCTTGAACTTCAAAGCAAACTTTTCTGTTATTTGTAATATCCCATACAGAAAATGGGACTTCGAACATTGCTGTTGATGCACTACCTACACCCCATGAATAAGCTAAACTTTTATCTTCATCTGAAAACTGAATTGAATAACTAGTAGTTCTTGCTAGAGTATCTGCATATGTGAATAGACTTACAGATACATACCAGGAGCTATCTACTATATTATTGCTTCCTTCAACACTATTTCCATCTAAATCGGTAACAGATTTCAATCCACCTAGTTGATCTTCTGTATCAATACTAATACTAAATCCGTCTTGAGCTGGAGACATGCTATTATCAATTTCTCTGGGACTAACCATCTCAGTGCTGTCATCATCCATTCTCGTTATAGAGTAATGAGTTGCTGGCACACCTTCAAATGATATTTTATAATTATATTCTGTCAATTGATTATCATCTATAACCTCAATTGATATAGTACCTTCACCAGAACCAGCAGCATGAATCAATTCATTTAACTCAGCAGGAACTATATCCATAGCTTTAGGGCCTGGTGTAACATTAATAAAGTTATCAACATTAGGTCCATCACCTTTTGTACCTTCTAAAGAATATATATTACTCGCTCCTCTGTCGTATGAGACAATCGTGTACGAGTATTGAATTCCATTAACTATATTTTTATCAACCCATTTATGCTGTAGTCCACTATCTGTTCCAAGCCATATTAGTGAATTTTTTGGGTCTGTCCCTTTTATATTGTTTTTCAAATCAAATTGCGCAACTGGTACATAACCATACGTTTTACCTTGTGCGTCAGTGATCTTTGTCCCCCAAGTAACACCACCATCCTCACTTCTAAAGATTTTATAACCCTCAAAATCCTGCTCACCACTAGAGGGATCTTTATCATCTTCAGGAGAGTTATCCCAATAAAGAGTCACTTCTCCGTCACCAGCAACACCTTTCAATACTGGAGATGAAGGAGCAGTGGGACCATTTAACATAGCATCATATAATTCTTTAGCCTGCCAAACTGTTCGATAATAATCCGCATCATCATTCCCGACAACAACAGCAACCATACTTTTAACTGTATCTCCTACTGCCAAATCAAATGGACCAGTAGACACTATCCACACTAAATCAGTTGGCTCTGCAATAAGAGCTACATCGTCTTTATGCACATCACTGCCGTGGAAATATCTATCTGCGGTTCCCATTAAGTTTGGACTAGCTTTATCACTAGTTATAATTGGCCATAATACGTCATCATTAGTTGGACCCGAATCTAAGAAATAATGAAAATCTGTAATTCCCATATTATTAGGATTGTCTAAAAATACTGTCCCAAAAGTATAATCTTCAGTAATTCCTACGGTATTTGGCCTTGTTGCTCCACCGATATCTCCATCAAAATCTCTATCTGCTATCGCAAAAAGTTTACTACCATCTGCAAAAGTTGTATCTTTTAATAATAATGTTTCTTCACCATGGTCACTACAATCTGGATCTTGATAATAACCGAAGTAACAATCCTTTAGATCTTTATCCCCATTATTAATAATCCAAGATTCATAAAACAATATATTATCAGCATAGACTCTTCCATAACTGTATGCCATTTGATGGATTTCAATTCCAAGAATATCACCTTGCTGATTATTTTTGTCATCAAATTCAATATAAATATCTCTATCAGAGGAGAAATCGCCTTCAATTTCTTCACCTGTATCAGGATCACGTCTAAAAATACCTGGCCAGAAAGATTCTCCATTTTCATCTACCGGCCATGTAGCTGGTAAATCGCTATGAGCTAGATAAGGAGTTTGACCATTGTAGAGTATTTCCTCGTGCGGATTTGGATCATTTGATGGATTGTAATGAGTGTTACCGTAAGAACCATCTTTTGCAATAAAGTCCTCATTGTCATTGTCGGTCCATGCATCTATTACATTTCCCTTGTCACCATTCTTTGAATTTTCTTTTACAGCGAAGAATACAGAGAAATCATCACAGAGCCCTGTAAAATTTTCACGAGGATATCTAAAATCAAAAAATATATCAGTTGGAGCATTCCCTCTGTCCTCATAACGCGTATCGGTAATCTGCCCATAATTCATTATTAGGTTTTGTAGTTGTCCTTTAGTCTGTAAACCAACAGCTTCATCAGCAAAACCTTGAACCTTCATTAATGACTTTTTCCCTTTTACTGGCGCATCAGTATCCTGACCAAATGTATAACCTGTAAAAAGGCAAACAATTACTAATATTATTACTTTCAATTTTATATACATAAATACAAACCTCCGCTATTAAAAATGAATATAAAGACCAAGTCTCACTGATCTTCGTGGATATAAATTTGCTGGATTTGCTTGTCTATCAAAAGGTCTTATCGAAGTTGGTCCTTCAGATAAAGCTTCACCTGTTCTTGACCAAATAAAACGTGTATTTTCAGTATCAAGAACATTTTCTGCGTTCATATACAGGGTTAGGTTTATAATACCCATTGGAATTTCTTTTGACATTCTAAAATCTAAGTTATAGGTCCATGGACGTCTTCCGCTGTTTGGTTCAGGTACAATATTACTTTCATCCGCTTCTCGACTTGTAGGTGTATAAGGTAATCCGCTACCTACTGTGAAAACTGTATTAAAAGTTAATAACTCAAAAATTGGTCCCCCATAATCTTTTGGAAGCCTAACGGTAAAGAAGGATACTAATTTATGAGTTTGATCAAAATCAAGTGGATAATTTCTATTTGGTCTTAAATGAGCTTGATCTTCTCTGTAAGTATAACCTTCTGTTGGATCTGATTGGTTCCCCATTGCAGACATAAGCGAGTATGTTAACCTGAAATTGTAGAAATTACTAAAATGCTTATCTAAAGTAAGATCTATACCTCTAACTGTTCCAAAGTCTGCATTGGTAAAAGTCGTATAATCTCTTCCGACAAAATAGTACTGGCTGGATATTAAATTTGAAATATCTTTTGTATATGCTGTTAAATTTAATCCCCAGTCTTCTGTAAGTTCATGTTGTAATCCGACTTCAAACGAAACAGTTTTTTCTGGTTTTATTGAAGGATTACCAACTAATGCATCATTTACTAATATATCACTTAATTCATGGTCTCTATACAAATCATAGAAACGGGGAATTTGGAAGAAATGACCATATGCAAAATAGATAGAAGTCTTATCAGAAATAGGATGAGCTAAGCCAATACGAGGACTGATTTGAATATGTGGTTCTACCGGAATTTTATCAACCGCTCGATATTCAGCTGTTCCATTATTATCATAAATTTCAAGAATATTGGATGGATCTGGATAAGCAGAAGCTTGAGGATCAAAATAATCCATTCTTAATCCAAGTTTTAAAATCATAAAATCATATTCGATTTTATCTTGAATATAGAAAGCAGCCTCAATAGGTTTATATGTAAAATATTCTAAATTACTTCTTGGAGGCATTCCGATTCTATGTCTATTAATTTCATGATGTTTGAAATCAAAACCTGTTCTCAGTAAGTGATTTTTTGTAAACTGGCTTTCAAAATTTCCTTTTACCATATATTGTAAGTTTTCAGTTTTTCGCCAATATCTGACGTCACCGTATCTAAAGTTCCCATCAAGCCCATTGACATATAATCGAGTATAATAATCACTAGATATCAAATCCCCAGTAGTCTCATCATAAACGACATTTCTATCAGGTACAATTTCATCATAATAATCATAAATACGTGCCAAAGTAAGATCAAAAAATGTTTCGTTCGATAAAACTTGTTTAAAGTTTAATACTTGACGATTTGATTTTGATTCATCCATTGGATAACCACCTCTTCTACCTAATGTATCTAATTCTGAATCAAACCATCTCCAATATTTGTATGTGTGATTATAATCAAGTTCCGCTCTTTGAGTCCAATTGTAAGTAAACCTAATTTGAGTAGTAGGAAGTGGAAGGAAAGTTAATTTACCAAGAGCTGACTTATACAAGTCATATCCCCATGGTAAAGGGCTATCCTCATTTCTCATTCTTGCGTTGACATAAAATGATAATATATTATTAGTGAATGGAACAGGTCCTGAAAAATTAAATAAAAAAGTTCCTAATGCTTTCACCGGTAAATATTTCTCAGCATATGGATCATCTAATGCACTTACAAAATCATAAGCAGATGTACCATCAGGTTTTCTAACAACATCTTTATAGGCTTCCTGCTCTTCAGGTGATAGATCCTTAATATCACTTCTATTCAAATTCCAATCCTTTTCATGATAAGGAGAAGCATTTAACTGCGGTGATTCATACATAACCTTCATACTGTACTTGCTTCTACCATCTCTTGTACTAATATTAATTATACCATCAGCAGCATTGCCATATTCAGCATCAAAAGTACCAAGCAGTGCTTGAAATTCTTGAATACTTTCAACTTCTATTTCTCCTCCTGTTGTCCTAGTAAAAGGATTAAGTAAAGGGATACCATCCACCATTACAACCGAACCACCTGCTCTACCTCCTCTAACGTGAAATCTACCGTCAGTCCCTAATGTAACACCTGGCTGTAGTTCAATAACTTGACTTAGACTTTGAGCTCTGAGTTCTTCTACGATTTTTTTCCCATCTACTATTACTCTTGTAGAAGTTAAATCCTTTTGTACAACAGGTCGTTTGGCCTCAACTACTACTTCTTCATCCATTTCAATTGATTGAACTGTAAGTGTCACGTTTACTTCAGTAGTAAGTTCACTCATTACTTTCACATTATTAATAACTTTACTCTGATAACCAATTGAGGAGACTTTAACAGAATAAATATTTGGCTCAATCCCTACGATTATAAACTTGCCGTTAACATCTGTTGCTGCACCGTAATTAGTGTTAAGGATCACAATATTAGCTCCGAGCAACGGTTCATCTGTTGCAGCATCTATTATAATTCCACTAATCTTTCCACTGCCTGCTGCAAGTAATTGACAAGTAAGGACAAATAAAATCAAGATTAAAATTTTAATATTCTTCACATTTTACCTCTATCTTTACAATAAAACATTCGATACAAATATTTTCATATTTGTATCGAATAAAATGTTAAGTACTATTTTATTAGCATCATCTTTTTTGCAGCAGAGAACTTACCAGCTTGGATTTGATAAATATACATACCACTTGCTAAATTCGATGCATTAAATGATACTTTATAATTCCCAGCAGCTTTAACATTATTTATTACTTCAGCAACTTCTTCACCTAAAATGTTATAGATTTTTAGTGTTACCAGTCCGTTTTCAGGTAATGAAAAATTTATCACTGTTGATGGATTAAATGGATTTGGATAGTTTTGAGAAAGTGAGTATTCCTTTACAATAATTTCATTATTATACTCTACAGAAGTTTTTAATAAACTGACGTTTGCATGTAAAATTGTTGTAGTGTCACCATCATCTATTCCTTCGGTTGCTGATTCTCTCCACAGAAAATCTACTCCAGTTTCTCCAACATTTAATCC
>JBDLIN010000202.1:0-7056 GCA_039714835.1 Bacteroidota bacterium
TTATATAAACAGTAAGATTTCATCATCAAAATATGAAACAATAGAAATGTCAGATAAAATTCAATACAAATATTATGAAGGCAGATGGGCAGTACTTCCCAATTTTATTAACATGACTCCCAAAAGAATTGGTACTACTGATAAGTTTAGTTTAGAGGGATTGGAATATAGTGAACTCTATTTTGGATTTGTTATGCATGGATATGTTTCCGTTGAAAATGCAGGAAACTATACATTTTATACAGCTACGAATGATGGAAGCAAATTGTTAGTGGATAATGTCGAAATCATTGATAATGATGGAGCACATGGTACTATTGAAAAATCTGGCAAGGTATATTTGGAAAAAGGAAAACATCTTATAGAATTGAGATACTTCCAAGCCGGTGGAGGAAAAGCAATGAAAGTATTTTGGAAAGGTCCAAATTTTGAAAAGAGAGAGATGACGAAAGAAGATTTATCAGGTAATTAGAATTATAGATACTATATAAAGTATTCAAATGTAAATTATAATAATTGTGATTAACTATATGAAAAACTTAACTCATTATTTTTATCGATATGTATTTGGTCTTTTCGTTATTTATTTATTTTTAGCTTGTAGCGAACAGAAAGAACTGGTGGATTATGTTGACCCATTTATTGGAACAAACTTCTTTGGTCATACTTTTCCCGGAGCATCAGTTCCGTATGCAATAGTTCATCTAAGTCCGGATGTTGATACGCAAGGATGGACGTATGCTGCTGGTTACAACTATCAAGATAATTCTATCATTGGATTTAGTCACACACATTGGAGCGGAGTTGGAATGGTCAACGGAGGAGAAATACTCCTCATGCCTACAGTAGGTGATGAAATTCAGGTTTTCCCTGGTTCAAAGGAAAATCCTGATGAAGGATACCGATCAAGATTTAGTCATAAAGAAGAAACTGCATCAGCCGGATATTATTCCGTTTTATTAAAAGATTACAATGTAAAAGTTGAATTAACTACAACTCAGAGAGTTGGTTTTCATCGTTACACATTTCCAAAAGCTGAAAATTCAGCACGAATAATTTTAGATATCGGACACCAAATAGGAAACATGGTTTCTGAAGGGAAATCAGAATTAAAAATTATAAACAACAATCGTATAGAAGGTTCAAAAAGTGCCGGATTAGGAAGGATATATTTTGTTGCTGAATTCAGTAAACCGTTTCTTTATTATGGTACATTCGATGCCTTGTATCAGGCTCCGGAATCAGGGAATGGCATCTTCCCTTATAAAGATGAAGAAATAGGGGATAAAATCGGAGCCTACGTTTATTATAGTACAGCTGAAAATGAACAGATATTAGTGAAAGTTGGTATTTCATATACTAGTGTTGAAGGTGCACGTAAGAATCTTAAAACAGAAATTCCACATTGGGATTTTGATCGTGTTAAAAATGATGCATGCAAAATCTGGGATAATGAATTATCTAGAATTACGATTGATGGTGCAACAGAAGATCAGAAGCAAATATTTTATACAGCAGCATATCATTCTTATCTTGCCTTATACATTTCCCAAGACGTGGATGGCAAATATTTTGGTTCAGATGGCAGAATACACCAAGCTGACGGCTATGATTTTTACGGTTCATTTTCTGCTTGGGACACATATCGATCTCAGCATCCACTGTTAACATTAACTGCTCCAAACCATGTGAATGATATGTTAAAATCAATTGTAGCTAAAGTAGAAAACTATAGCTGGCTCCCTGCACAGCATTTCCTCAATGTATACGACGCTGCAATGGTCGGTGATCATCTAATTCCAATTATTGTTGATGCATATAAAAAAGGATACAGGGATTATGATATAAATATTTTATACGATGCGATACGCAAAAAAGCACTTGAACTTCCTAAATCTCCAATACCAAAAACCGCTGGTCGATCAGGTTTGAAGTACTACATAAAAGATGGTTACGCCCCAATTGATAAAGTAACAGAAGCTGTACCTAATACTCTCGAACTTGCCTATGATGATTGGTGTATTGCACAGCTTGCTAAGGAGCTTGCTAAAGAAGATGATTACAAGCTGTTCTTGAAAAGAGCAAGAAATTATGAAAATCTATGGGAAGCAGAGACAGAGTTTTTCCGTCCTCGAAAGTTAGATGGTTCATTCTTAGAAGAACTAACTGGAAGGGAACAAAGCATTGTAAAAACTTCCACTGGACATACGTATTACAAATATTTTGATCCTTTACTGGTTGGCAGACGTCCAAACCGGCATTACACAGAGTCGAACGCTTGGCAATATCTGTGGGCAGTACAACATGATGTCCAGGGATTAATAAACCTTTTTGGCAACAACGAAAAATTTACTAACAAATTGGATACGTTCTTCGAGATGAGTTCGACCATAACTCCACCCAAATATGCAGGTGTTTCTGGGACAATAGGACAATATGTACACGGTAACCAGCCTTCACACCATGTAGCATATTTATATAACTATGCAGGAGAGCCATGGAAAACACAGCGAAGAGTAAGACAAGTTTTAGATAATTTTTATAGAACAGGTCCGGGAGGTTTAAGTGAAAACGAAGATATGGGTTCACATTCATCATGGTATATACTAAGTGCCATGGGTTTTTACCCGGTAACTCCCGGAAGTACAACCTATACTATTGGAAGTCCGCTATTTGGAAAAGTAGTTATTAAGTTAGCAAATGGGAAAACTTTCACGATTATTGCCAACAATAACTCGAAAAAAAACAAGTATATCCAGTCGGTAAAACTGAATGATAAATCCATGAGTAAGACATGGATTGACCACTATGAAATAGTTAAAGGCGGAAAATTGGTGTTTGAAATGGGACCTAAACCAAATAAAGAATGGGGAAGTAAACCAGAAGATGCACCCCAATCAATGAGCAGCAGACAATAGCATTTAAACAATTGTATTGAAAAGATTACATTAAAATAAGTAGGGAAAAATGACTAAAACATCTCGATATTTCTTTAATTATTTAGCAGCTATTTTTATTTTAATTCAAATATTGATTCCGTCTAAAACATCTTTTAGTTCGAATTTAAACAAATCAAGCAGTTTGACATTAATTCCACCATCACCGGTAAGTGATAAAATAACATTATCAATACGCGGTGCAGTAAGAAACCAAACAGATAAATTAAAAACATACGAGATCTCTATCTTTTTGGATAAAGAAGAGAAGTCTAATTTACTGTATAGTGAGAATTTATCAGTTCCCAAACAATCGGCAAAAGGTATTAAAGTTAAATGGCAAACAAAAGATCATATCGGGAAACATCAAATTATTTTGTTAGCCAAATCTGGTGAAAACATAGCACGGTCTATACAACCTTTGGAAATTCGTTCGTCTGAAGTACGTTCTACTGGTGTTGTGGATGGAGCCTGGAGTGGATTCTATATGTGGGGAAATGAAGGTTTGTTATGGAATGAAGAACTAGTTAAAATGAACGATATTCAATGGCGAGAATATGTACGAGCGATGGATGAAATTGGAATGAATATTATTGTTACACAGGAATCGTTTCGAAATCAAGAGTATGTTGGGGCACATTCAATAAATGAAGATGGATATAGTGGAAAAGCTTTCTATCCATCAAAGTTATTTGAAGGTAGAATGGAGATAGAATCGAAAGACCCTTTAGAAACAATTCTATCAGAAGCTGATGAACGAGGGATGTATGTTTTTATGCCGGTTGGCCTTTATGCCTGGTTCGATTTTTCAGTTGGTTCATTAGAGTGGCATAAAAAAGTTGCAACAGAATTATGGGAGCGATATGGACATCATCCATCCTTTTATGGTTGGTATGTATCAGAAGAAATTCATGGATCGTTAGCTCCAACAGTAAATGATGAAAAAATTATAAATTTACGGCACCAGGAGATAGTTAATTTTTTTAAAGAATTTCAAGCACATGTTCGTAAAATGGCACCGGATAAACCCGTTATGTTGGCGTCAAACTCTCATCATGTAAAAGATGGAGCGGAAGTTTATCATGAATTATTAAAGCATATTGATATTTTATGTCCATTTGGATTTCATCGAATGCCGGAAGATGATATTACAGGGGAAGAAGCAGCATTATTTTTACAAGATCAATGTAACAAAGCCGGTGCACATTTATGGATGGATATGGAGGCATTTTTATTTGGAGAATATGGGGAACTATATCCGCGACCGATTGCCGGTTTACTAAGTGATTTAGAACGTTTTCCAAATTTTGAAAAAATACTATGCTTCCAATTTGCCGGACTTTTTAATGCACCCTGGATGTCTCGGAAGCCAGGTGGGGAGCCAACAGTAAAGCTATATCGGGATTACAAAGAGTATTATGAAAAGAAAATAAAAGAGTTTGAGTACGATGAGTTGGTTAATAGAAAGGATATTGAAGTTTATAAAAATCCTGCTCATCCAGTTGAAGCACGAGTTAAGGATTTAATTCAACGTATGACTTTGGAAGAAAAGGTTGATTTTGTAAGTGGGAACGGATTTACAACAAAGTCTAATATTCGATTAGGAATACCAGAGATAGTTATGACCGATGGTCCGTTGGGTCCAAATGGAAAAGGACGTGCTACTAATTATTCTGCTTGCATTAACATGGCATCAACCTGGGATGTCTCTTTGATAAAACGTATTGGTGTATCAATGGGTGAAGAAACTAGAATTTTAGGATACAATATGCTGCTTGGTCCTAATCTTAATATTGCTCGTGTGCCGCATGGTGGACGTACATTTGAAAGTTTTGGCGAAGATCCGTACTTAATGTCTCGAATGGGTGAGGCTTATATTATAGGGGTTCAGAGTGAAAGAGTAATTACTTGTCCAAAGCATTTTGCGGTTAATAATCAGGAATGGAATAGAGGGGTAGTAGATGTTTACGTGGATGAACGTTCATTACGTGAAATATATTTCCCGGCTTTTAAATCTGCTGTGCAAGAAGCAGGAGCGATGTCAATTATGAGTGCTTATAATCAATTCCGAGGTGCTTATTGCTGCTCAAATAAATACCTAATAACAGAGGTACTAAAAAGGGATTGGGGATTTGATGGTTTTGTAGTTTCTGATTGGGGTGGTGTACATAACACAGTTCAAACAGCAAATTCAGGATTGGACCTGGAAATGCCGAATGGTCAATTTTTGGGGGATGATTTATTTCGTTCATTATCCAACGGGAAGGTAGAATTAAAGGTCGTTGATGACAAAGTAAAAAGAATTTTACGAATAATGTTCCGAACAGGGCTTTTTGATGAATCAGTAAAAGATTATGGTGGTCTTGCCAATACAGAAGAAAGGCAAGCATTAGCATTGGAAACTGCACAGAAGAGTATAGTGCTACTAAAAAATGCTTACCTGCCGGGGCAGGACAAACAGCTTTTACCTTTAAATGAGCAGAAGATAAAATCGATTGCTGTTATTGGACCAAATGCAAATGAAGCTCGAATGTTTGGTGGAGGTAGTGGATACCTAAATGCTCACTATGGAATATCTCCATTAGAAGGATTGCGAAATAAATTAGATAAAAATGTTTCTATCAAATTTATTAAGGGTGGTAGATTAAAAAGAATGTCTTTACCTGTAATAGATTCTTTATTATTAATTCCACCGAATGCGAAACCGGGTGAAAATGGTTTACTGGTTGAATATTTTAACAATAGAGAGGTTGAAGGGGAGCCTGTATTTTCACGAATTGACAAACAAATTCATTTTAGTTGGGAAAATGAATCACCAGTTCCGGGAATAGTAAACGATGATCTCTTTTCTGCACGATGGACTGGCAAACTAATTTCACCAGGGAATGGTATTTATGAATTAGGTTTGGTAACTGACAATGGTTGTAGGCTTTATCTTGATGGTGAATTGGTTATCGATTCTTGGATAGTTGATAAGGCAAGTTCATTACGTTCAATCTATGTTGAGTTGAAAAAAGATCAACAATATGATATTCAAGTTGAATTCTTTGAAAATATAGGTACATGTGAAGCGCATCTTGGACTCGATTATTACGGACAAGGGGATGAGATTGAACAGGCAATAGCAGCCGCAGAATCGTCTGATGTAGCGATAGTTTTTGTTGGGCTTAGAGAAACACTCGAAGGTGAAAGTAATGACAGAGATGATCTTGCTTTACCAGAAGATCAAATTAAGTTGATACATTCAGTTGCTAAGGCAAATCCTAATACAATTGTGATTTTGAATAATGGGACTCCGATAACGATGAATGAGTGGATTGATGAAGTCCCAGCAATAATAGAAGCATTTTATCCCGGACAGGAAGGGGGCAATGCAATAGCAGATATTCTTTTCGGTGATGTTAATCCATCAGGTAAGTTACCGTTGTCATTTATCAAAAAATGGGAAGATTCTCCAGTTTATGAAACCTATCCTGGACCACGTGACTCGGTCGAATATATAGAAGGTATTTTTGTTGGATATAGAGGGCTGGATAAAAATAATATTGAACCTCTATTTCCTTTTGGATATGGACTTTCATATACTAAATTTGAATTTAGTGATTTGAAACTAAGCAAAACATCTATGGGTAAAGATGATGAGATTACTATTCAGTTAACAGTTAAGAACATAGGCGAAGTTAAAGGGGATGAGATTGTACAGATGTATATAAGTGATAAAGAAGCTACTGTTGAGAGAGAAGTGAAGTCTCTTAAAGGATTCAAACGTGTGAGTCTAAAACCGGGTGAAAGTAAGAAAATAACTTTACTAATTAATAAAGCGTCACTTTCCTTTTACGATGTTGACTCAAAATCGTGGATAGTTGAACCAGGTGAATTCGAAGTACTAATTGGTAATTCGTCAAGGAATATTTTATTGAAAGATATATTTACATTAAAATAGTTTACATATTTATCAATTATGGAGACATATTAAAATGTTTTCACATGTTTTCAAAAAGATTAGTTCCTTTCAAATACGCACCTATTTGGGCATTCCCTTTTTATTTTTAATTATAATTTGTCTTTTAGGTTCAAACATAAGTGCGGCGGATAATTCTGTGATTAACGTTCTTCTTCT
>JBDLIN010000203.1:0-7006 GCA_039714835.1 Bacteroidota bacterium
GGAAGAAATCAGATTGAACAAGCACTAAGTTTAGAACCAACATTTATAACTTTATGGATTGGTAATAATGATGTTTTAGGTTATGCTGCTAGTGGAGGGACTTCAGGTACTGATGCTGCTACACAAAGTCTTCCTACTGATATACCAACTTTTACTTATTTGTATAATGTGGTAGCTGATGCAATTACCGATACAAGTGGTTATCGTAAAATTGCTGTAGCTAATATTCCTGATGTTCAAATAATACCATATTTTACTACAGTTGGTCCAAAGATGGCTGTTGGAATACAAGGTCTAATGTCAGTGGATCCTCGCGTTCAAGGTCTTGTTTTCCAGAGAAATGGTGAAACTGTTGGTACTGGTTTAGTTACTCCAGATAATCTTGCAACTGGAAAAGTATTAATAACATTAACCGGTGGTCAAATTACAAGTTTATTAGGTGATACAGAAGGGAAGTATTATGCAAGTATTGGTGAAACACCACCAGCAGGAATTGATGTTAATATGCCATTTGGATTTCATCCCCAAAATCCTTGGCCAGATAAATATATTTTAGATCAAGATGAAATAGTTGTTACTCAAGATGCAACAACTGCATTTAATACTGTGATCAGTGATGTTGTTGAGAAATATGACTCTTGGGTATTAGTTGATGTGAATGAATTCTTTAATGATCTGAAAGCAGCTGAAGCATCAACTGGTGGAATGATAATAGACGGAATTAAATTTAACACAAGTTTTATATTAGGAAATACCTTTAGTTTGGATGGTGTTCATCCAACTACACAAGGTCACGGAATTATTGCCAATGAATTTATAAGTGCAATAAATAGCGAATTTAGTGCATCAATTCCAAGAATAGATCTTTCTACGCTGCCATCAAGTATCCCGCTAGCAAAAAGAAATGTTGCTAGTAAAAGTGCATTTATTCTTAAAAATTGTACATGGAAAGATATTTTATTATAATTGTTAATACCCGTCGAAAACGGCGGGTATATTCTGATTTATTGAGGTATAGAGTGAATTTCAAAAAGTTAATCATTTTTAGTGCTATATTATTTTTAACACTTGCATGCTCATCATCGAAAGATGTGACAAAAGAAACTACCGATAATGAACATGATGTATATATTTTTGATGATGTCTCGAACGTTGATACAACCTCGCATGAAGCAATTGAAGTCACTGTTACCGAAAATATTGGACCTTCTCAACCACCACCACCTACTCAATCTATAATTGAAGAAAGTTATATTGTACAAGTAGGAGCCTTTTCAACAGAAGGAAAAGCAGAAATATTTGTTAATAATTCAGAGGGCAAAATCAAGTACCAACTAACGACAGTTTATAGTGAAAAGGTTGGACTTTATGTTGTACAATTACCACCCTTTAAAACCAGAGAGGAAGCAGAAAAAGTCAGAAATGAATTGTGGGAAATCCCAAAGTTCAGTGATTCATTCATAGTTCCAAAATAATTTAATCTTTTTAATTAAATCATTAATAACATTATTATTGCAAAAACTATATATTACTTTTGTAAATAAATATTTTTCTAATTTAGGAGGGATAAATGCCTTTTTCATTAAACAAAGTTCAATTGATTGGAACCCTGGGTAGGGATTCTGAGACAAGTTTTACTACATCAAATGTATCAGTCACCAAATTTTCTCTTGCTACTGAACATAGTCGCAAAGATAAAGAAGGGAATTGGCAAAACGAAACTACCTGGCATAATATTGTTGCTTTTAGTTTATCTGATTTTTTTAGAGATGGACTAAAAAAGGGAGCCAAATTCTATGTGGAAGGAAGAATTACACACAACAGTTATGAAAAAGATGGTACTAAAAGATACTATACAGAAATTATTGCTGATTTTAATGGACTAATTCCGCTTGATAGAAGAGGTGGTGGAAGTGCCCCTGAATCATCTGGTGGTTCATTTACTCAAGATGCACCACCTAAAAGTGAAACTTCAGAAGATGATGATCTTCCTTTCTAATTGAACTGGAAGTTATAAATATATTTACTAACAATTTGGGGTTTAATTAAATAGTTGGAAACAGATTGGTTTTCTAAATTAATTTTTCTTTTTATAACGCTTCTCTTTTCAGCTCTCTTTTCAGGATCTGAAGTGGCTCTTTTCTCACTCGATAAAAACGATATTAAATCATTAAGTGAGAAAAGAAATTTATTAAATAATTATATATTAACTCTACTTGATAGTCCTCGTAGATTATTGGTAACTATCCTATTGGGTAATACAATATTTAATGTTGCGGCATCAATACTTGCTGTTACTATGGCAATAGAATTTGCTGAAACAAATCAACTTTCTGTTGAATTAGTTTTATTGGCTCAAATTATCCTATTGACGATATTTTTACTCCTAATTGGAGAGATAACACCAAAATTATTTGCTTCTAAAAATCCTCAGTTATTTTCTAGGATTGTAGCTTTCCCGTTATATTGGACAAGTGTTATTATATATCCAGTTGCAAAAATTCTGACTGACTCGATAAAGTTTTTTGCTTCAAAATTCAAAATTGATAAATCGAAAACAGCACTTCATTCTTCAGAAATCACTGATCTAGTTGATATCGGGAAAGAACATGGATCACTTGAAGAAGAGGAACACGAATTGATACATGGTTTAGTAGAATTTAGATCCATATCTGTTCGAGAGGTGATGACACCAAGAGTTGATATTGTTGCTGTTTCAGATGACACAGATTATGAAGAATTAATTGAACATATCACTAATTCGGGTCATAGCCGTATCCCGGTTTATCATGAGGATATTGATAATGTTATAGGTGTTCTTTACGCAAAAGACATTTTATCGTACCTAGATAAGAAGACAAAGAAAGATTCATTTAACCTGAAAAGTATATTGAGAGATGTTCTGTTTATTCCTGAGACAAAATTGATAAATGAACTTTTAAGAGAGTTCCAAAAAGAGAATAAACATATTGGTATTGTTGTAGATGAATATGGTGGAACGTCAGGTTTAGTTTCACTTGAAGACATCCTTGAAGAGATAGTAGGCGAAATTCAAGATGAGTATGATAAAGAAGAAGAAGAGATAATAAGTGTAGATGATGACAAATATGTTATTCTCGGTAAAGTTTCAATAGATGAATTAAATGAATTATTAGGAAAGGATTTTTCTGAAGAGAATGATGACTATGACACAGTTGGCGGATTTATCTTTTATCATGCAGGTATGATTCCAAAGAAAGGTTATACATTCGATTATGAAGGTTTTTCATTTAAGGTTGTTGATGTCGAAAATAACAGAGTAAATAAGGTGATTGTTGATAAACTAGAATCAGAAGAAGATGAATCATGAAGATTGGCTGCTTTCTAAAAACAATTGCCCTTATTGTAATCTTGATAGGTATTTCATTCTATTTATATAAAAAGTATGGAAACCAAGTTATTAACGCTGGCAAGGAAAAAGTTGAAGAGTTTATAGCTGAAAAGATACAAACTTCTATAGATGAATTAACAGAATCCTTTGAAAAAGATTCGCTTCAAAAAAGTTTAGATGAATTGTTGGTTGAAATAAAGGAAAAGGAACTATCTTTTAATTCAGATGATTACGAAAAACTCATTGAAGAAATAAATGATTTCATTGATTCAAATAAAGTAAGTAGTGAAAGTATTGAAGGGATAGAAAAATTAGTAGAGGAATATGAAGGAAGAAAAAAAGACTGAAATAAAAGTAGGAATAACTGTTTTAGTTGGATTGATACTATTGATTTGGATTTTTGGTTGGGCTAAAAACTTTTCATTCGATTCCAATGAGAAACAAATCTTAGTGGAATTTGATAATGTTGCCGGATTAAATGTTGGCGATCAAGTTGCTGTTAAAGGGATTAAGAAAGGTTATGTTGATGATGTTTATATACTCAAAAATAATGCGCTCGTTCATTTGTTAGTAGCAGATGACATTGATTTAAGGGAAGATGCCAAATTTTCGCTAATGGTTGTTGACCTAATGGGTGGGAAAAAGATTGAGATTGATCCTGGTAATTCTACAAAACCTTTGGACTTTTCCAAACAACATAAAGGCTATTTTCTTGGAGATATCTCTACAACAATGGCGATGCTGGGCTCAGTGCAAGATGATCTTGTAACTGTAATAATTGAAGTAAAAAGTTCATTGAATTCTCTAAATAAATTGCTTGTTGATACTGAATTCACTGATGATCTTCATCAAGGTATCAGTTCATTAAACCAGTTAATTACTAAGACTGACAAGTTAATTTCCGATAACAGTAAATCCATAAACGAACTATTAACTAACAGCAATGATTTAGTTGCAAATTCTAACCAATTTATTATTGATAATAAAAGTGATATTAAAAGAACTATTAAAAGTCTTAATGATGTGTTGAATAGTTCAGATTCTTTAGTTACACAGCTATCACTATTTATGAGTGACATTAAAAATGGCAACAACAACATTGGTAAATTAGTTCATGATGAAAAAATGATGGAAGATTTGCAGCTTACATTAATTCAACTAAATGAATTAAGTAAGATAGTCCTTGAGCAAATTAAAGGGAAAGGTTTTAAAGTAGATGCAGACATTTTTTAATTTAGTTGACTTTTGAATATATCACAATATATTACACATAAGTAAGAAATTTAATAAAGCTAGGAATGAATAAAGCTGCCAAAATAATACTTTTCGTTATTCTAATTTTACCTGCTATAATTTTAAGCAAATCTAAAGATCCGGTTAGAGCAAAAAATGGCATGGTAGTATCTGCAAGTGAAATTGCATCTATGGTCGGAGTTCAAATTTTAGAAAAAGGCGGAAATGCAATTGATGCTGCTGTTGCAACTGGTTTCGCTCTTGCAGTTGCATATCCACAAGCAGGAAATATTGGTGGTGGTGGTTTTATGGTAATTCACTTTGCTAATGGAAGTAGCACTTCAATAGATTACAGAGAGAAAGCTCCAAGGTCAGCGTTTCGAGATATGTATCTGAATGAAAATGGAGAATTTGATATTACTCAAAGCACAAGTGGTTGGTCATCCTCAGGAGTCCCAGGTAGTGTTGATGGTATGCTTTATGCATTGGAGAATTATGGTACTATGGAACTGCAAGAGGTATTAGAACCAGCAATTAATTTAGCTGAAACTGGTTTCCCGATTGATTATCGTTTTGCAGATGTTTTAAACAACTACAAACTTCAGTTTATAAAAAATGAGGCGGCAAAAAAAATATTTACAAGTGAATTTGATAAATTTATTGGTGGTGATTTATTCATTCAAACAGACCTTGCATACACATTGAGCTTAATAGCAAAATATGGAAGAGAAGGTTTTTATGATGGTTCTGTTGCAAAATTAATAGCTAAACAATCAAGTGAAAATGGTGGTTATATTACTCTGGAAGATATCAAAAATTATAGATCTAAAGAGAGAGATCCAGTATATGGTAAATATAGAGGTTATGAGATAATTTCTATGGGACCTCCATCATCCGGTGGAATTGTCTTGATTGAAACACTCAATGCTTTAGAAAATTTTATTATAGATAAAAAAGATTGGGGTAGCAGCAAATATATTCACATTGTTTCCGAAATTTTAAAATATGTTTATGCAGACAGATCAAAACACTTAGGTGATGAAGATTTTTATCATGTTCCAAAAGAATGGATATTATCTAAAGAACGGGGAAAAGAAATTGCCTCGAAAATATCAAAATATGCCAAACCTTCTCTTGAAATATATCCTGGTAGCCCATTACCAAATGAGAGCGATGAAACTACCCATTATAATGTAGTTGACTCAAGAGGTAATATGGTTAGTGTTACAACAACTCTTAATTCTACTTTTGGAAATAAGATTGTCGTTGACGGAGCTGGATTTTTACTTAACAACGAAATGGATGACTTTAGCGGGAAACCTGGTGTCCCAAATCAGTTTGGACTTTTAGGAGGAGAGGCTAATGCAATAGAATCGAATAAAAGGATGCTAAGTGCGATGACTCCAACTATAATTTTAGATAAAGATGACGATCCTTTTATGCTTATTGGTTCTCCAGGTGGTGCTACAATTATAACTACTGTATTACAAGTAATACTCAATGTGATAGAATTTGAAATGGATATTCAAACGGCTATAGATATGCCAAGGTTCCATCATCAGTGGATGCCTGATCAAATAGATTATGAGCCATTCGGGATGAGTGAAGATGTCAGAAATAATTTAGTTGAAATCGGTCATAATTTGGGAACAATTGGATATATGGGAAGAGCAGAGGGAATAATTATTGATAAAAAGAGCGGCCTATTTTGGGGAGCTTCTGATCCAAGAGGTTATGGAAAAGCAGTAGGTTATTGAGTTATGTAAAATTATGTTTCAGAAACCCAACTTCTGACTGTTTGTATATAAATACTCTAAGAAGTTGGGTTTCTATTTTTTCCTTTATAGTTAATCTTGGTTAGATTTTATTATAAATATGATAATCAATAGAAATTTGGAAATTTAAAGATGGTATTTGGAATTGGAATTGATCTAATTGAAATTGATAGAATTCAACAGAGTATTGAAAGATTTGGTGACCTTTTTCTAAAAAAGGTCTTTACAAAAATTGAAATTGAATATGCTTCATCAAAAGGAAGTCCATATCAGCACTATGCAGTAAGATTCGCAGCTAAAGAAGCGATTGCCAAAGCCCTTTCCACTAGTGATAACAAGGGATTTCAATGGAAAGATATTGAGATATATAACGAAAATAATGGGATGCCTAAAGTTAACCTTTACGGGAAGGTTAAAGATATCCTTAGTGACGATAAACATCTTAAAATTTCACTAAGCCATTCAGATAACCTTGCAACATGCGTAGCAATTGTTTATTATAATGTTTAATAAATACGTAGCACAGATTGATAAGTCAAGACATATAAGGTCAATTCACGTTCTAAGTATTTACACCAATTAAGGAGATTGATGGCAAAATACTTCAATCCTTCTAGGGTTGTTTTAT
>JBDLIN010000204.1:0-6856 GCA_039714835.1 Bacteroidota bacterium
AGAAAGGTTAATATGAAAAGAATATTTTTAATATATACTGTTGTTACTATAACAACAATTTTTGCCCAAGAAAAAGGAAAGATCGCCTTTGGACCATACATTCAGCAGATGGGGACAAAGGATGTCACAATATGCTGGTCAACCGAGGTCAGTAAACCTACCGTAACTGATGAGAATGGAAATGTAAAAACAATTACAGAATATAAACAGCACAGTATTCAATTAACAAGACTAACACCTAACAGTAGATATACTTATGATATACTTAATGATGGGAGTGATGAAGGAAAAGGTAATTTTCTAACCTTTCCAGATGAAATCTCCCCTTTTAAATTTGCTGTTCTTGGTGATACTAGAAGCAGACACGATATTCACAAGAGAATATTGGAAGGAATTCTTCAACATGATCCTCTATTTGTTATCAATACAGGTGATCTGGTCGGCAACGGAAGAGATATTAGTGATTGGGAAGCTTTCTTTAAAGTAAATAATAAATTAATGAGGAACATTCCATATTATCCAGTGCTTGGCAATCATGAAAAAGATTCACAGTACTATTATAATTTTTTCGATTTACCAAACAACGAAAGATATTATTCTTTTCATGTTGGGGATGCACTATTTGTGATGTTAGATAGTGAAGGAGAGGAAATATCGGAACCGAATTATATAACTGATGAAAATAGTGAAAAATTTTGGAAGAACAGTTTTAAAGAATATTTTATAATGCAGAAAAAATGGTTGGAGAAAGTATTGGAAATAAATAAAGAAGCAGGTTTTGTTTTTGTTGTTCAGCATAAACCGTTGTATAGCATCAAAAAATCAAGAGTAGAGGATACAAATAAATATCGTGAATTCTGGGGTGATTTCTTTGAGCAGCACAACGTTCAGGTTTTTATAAATGGACATGATCATCATTACCATCATGCTATGAAAAATGGTGTTCACTATATTACAACAGCAGGCGGTGGAGCTGGATTATATGAAACTGATACTCCTCAGCCGGAGACAGTTAAATTCAGTAAAATTGAGCATTTCATTAGTGTCAATGTCAATATAGATGATGCCGTACTTAATGTTATAGATATTGATGGAAATGAAATCGATAAAATTGTTGTTAAAAAAAGAAATGTAAATTAAAATAAATACTATTAATTATGAAAAAGTTTTTATTCCTATTTTTTTTGATAAGTAATGTTTCATTTGGTCAAACGAACAATAAGTCATTGAATGATTCTGAAATAATTAATATTGACTCTCGACTTGAGTTATTTGTTGATCACTACTTAATCGATACGCTCATAAATACTTCATTAATACTTCATCATCCAATTGATAAAGGAGAAGTATTAAAATTTGATAATCCCTGGGAAGGCCCATTTTGTGGTTATGCAACAGTTATTGATAATGAGGAAAAGTTTCAGTTGTATTATCGAGGACTGCCAACAGCAGGGAAAGATGGGAGAATTGATGAGAATACCTGCTATGCTGAATCATATGATGGAGTTAACTGGACAAAGCCTGTGTTAGATTTATTTGAAGTTAACAATTCAAAAAAGAATAATATAATTTTAGCTAATGCTGCACCTGTTACTCATAATTTCAGTCCTTTTCTTGATACGAGAAAAGACGTTGATCCAGACCGAAAATATAAAGCTCTCGGAGGTACTGAAAAAAGCGGCTTGATTGTATATGTTTCAGCAGATGGAATTCATTGGAAAAAACTTAGGGATGAATCTGTCTTTACGGATGGGAAATTCGATTCTCAAAATGTAGCTTTCTGGTCTGAGACAGAACAGCAATATGTTTGCTATTTTAGAACATGGACGAAAGTAGGTTACTCTGGATATAGAACAGTAAGCAGAACAACATCAAAAGATTTTATCCATTGGACGGATCCTGTTAAAATGAATTTTGGTGAAACTCCAATGGAGCACTTATACACAAATCAAACTGCGCCGTATATTCGTGCACCACATATTTACATTTCTGTTGCTGCAAGATTTTTGCCTAAGAGACAAGTATTAACTGAGGAACAGGCAAAGCAATTAAACGTTAATCCAAAATATTTCAAAGACTGTTCTGATGCTGTCCTAATGACATCAAGAGGAGGGAATAAGTATGATAGAACATTTATGGAAGGATTTATTAAACCTGGAATTGGTCTTGAGAATTGGGTGTCTCGTTCTAATTATCCAGCTCTGAATGTTATTCAAACTTCTCCAACAGAACTTTCAATTTATGTTAATCAAAATTATGCTCAACCGACAGCTCATCTGCACAGATATTCATTAAGAGTAGATGGTTTTTCTTCTATCCATGCTGATTATAATGGAGGTGAAATAATAACGAAACCTCTATCCTTTGAGGGAGATTCACTAATAATCAATTTTGCTACATCTGCTGCTGGATTTGTTCAGGTAGAAATTCAAGATGAAGATGGAAATGCAATTGAAGGATTTGAATTGGAAAACTCAAAGGAACTTATTGGCAATGAAATTGAAAAAATAGTAACCTGGAATGGAAATCCAGATCTATTAAAATTGAATAATAAACCAGTCAGACTTCGTTTTGTTATGAAGGATACTGACTTGTTCAGTATGAAATTTGAATAAGTAATTAAATATAAGAGTATTTTACTGATTATTTATAAGCGTATAGAATATATTATATGTTAACTGTTCAGGAGGCAATATGCTAAAATTAGGTATTATTGGTATGAGTGAAGGGAATGGTCATCCATATTCGTGGTCAGCTATCATCAACGGGAATTTCAATAGGAATGAGATGGATAAATGTGGCTTTGCAGGTATTCCTCTTTATTTAGAAGCAAATAGCGATACTTTGGGTATAGATAGTGCACAAGTGACACATGTGTGGACACAAGACAATATGTTATCTAAACATATTGCAAAATCTTCTGGTATCGAAAATGTTGTTGATTCACTAGAAGAAATGATTGGTGAAGTTGATGCAGTTTTATTAGCAAGGGATGATCCTAAAAATCATATTAAAATGGCAAAGCCTTTTTTAGATAATAACATACCAATTTTCATTGATAAACCGTTAGCTATTTCCGAAGAAGATCTTGAATATTTTAAACAGCAAAATGAACTTGGGAAATTGTTAATGTCGAGCTCATCGATGCGCTATTCAAGCGAATGCCGTTCCGTAAAAACGGAATTAACAGCACTAGGAGAGATCGAATTAGCGACTGTAGTCGGGAAAAAAGATTGGGTGAAATATGGAGTACACATGTTAGAAGCACTCTTCGCAATATTGGATGATCCAAAGGTAGTATCTGTTCAACATATTAGTGAATCAGGAAAAGATATTGTATTGATAAAATTTGAAAACGGTCTTTTAGCAACGGTTCATTTGTTTATGGATATTACCGGAACCTTCCAATTATCATTATTTGGTCGTGATGGATGGCGATTAGTTGATATTAAAAATTCTTATTCTATGTTTAAGGAAAATATCAACGAGTTTATCCGGTCTGTACAAGAAGGTAAATCTCGTATTCCATTTGATAAAACCGAGAATATTATTCGTACTCTAATCGCGGCAAAAGAAAGCCTTGAAGAAAATGGAAAAAAGATTTATTTGTGATAATTCAATTAACAAATCGAAATTAAAATATAAAGAGATAAAAATGCATGTAAAGGAGTTATTGAGTTTAAAACATAAAATTATTTTAGTTACCGGTGGTGCTGGTAATTACGGGAAATGTATTGTTGAAGGATTAGCAGAAGCTGACGGCACTGTGATCACAGCTTCACGAAATCTTAAAGCAGGGGAAAAGCTTGTCGAAGATTATAAATCAGTAGGGTTAGATGTGCATGCGATGCGTGTTGATCAATCTGATCACGATTCAGTTTTGGTATTGAAAAAACAGATCCAACAAAAATTTGGAAGATTGGATGTTTTTGTAAATAATGCAGTGAGCAGACCAATGGCAGGTTACAACGAACCAATAGAAAATTTTGCTGAATCGATGAAAGTAAATGCAACTGGTATGATGGATATCCTCCGTGAAATGGCTGGATTGATTGCCCAATGCGGTGGTGGAAGCATTATTAATATTAGTTCTATGATGGGTATGTTTGGACCGGATCTCTCCAATTATGAAGGAACTGATATGGGAGATATGCCGCCAGATTATTTTTTTCACCGTGGCGGAATGATAAATTTAACTCGTTTTTTAGCAAAAATGCTAGCTGATAAAAATATCCGTACTAATTGTATTAGTCCCGGGGGATTATTCAATAATCAACCAAAACGGTTCCTAGAAAATTATTGTAAAAAAGTCCCAGTTAAGCGGATGGCCAATAATGATGATATTAAAGGTTTGGCAGTCTTGTTAGCATCTGATGCCTCAGCTTATATTAATGGAGAGAATATTTTGATGGATGGCGGGATGCACGCGTAATTACAACCCCTTAAAGAAATTTTCCGATTCTACAGAAATATATTTTATTAAATTTTTGCATTTAAAAGAATATGTTTATAAATTAACCATAAACGAAAGCAAACGTAAGTAAAAAACGAGAAATATTATTTCATTAGAAGGTTTTTGAACTTATCATTTAATTTACTCTTAATTAAATAGGAAAATATCATCTTTACTGAAGAACGCCATCAAGAAATTAAAAAACTTATTAACGAAAAAAAACGTGTTTTTGTTAATGATTTATGTGATTTATTTGAAACTTCTGCTGTTACTATCAGACGAGATCTTCAGGTTCTTGAAGAACAGGGAGCACTAAAACGTGTTCATGGCGGTGCAATAAGTCATAAATCATTATTTACTGGTTTAGCTCTTTCAGAAAAAGAAAAAATAAAAACTCAAGAAAAAGAACGTATTACAAAATATGCTGCTGGATTGGTTGAACGAGGGGACGTTATCATAATTGATTCAGGATCTACAACTCTGCAGCTCGCAAGAAATTTAAGAAACCGAACAGAGATTACTGTCATTACCAATGCCTTAAATGTAGCTTCCGAACTCTCAAAAAGTGATATAAAAATCATCTTAACAGGTGGTGAAATGGACCTAGATTCACTTACTTTAGTTGGACCTCTTGCTGATGAAATCCTTCAAAAAATATCGGCTGATAAATTATTTATGGGTATAGATGCCGTTGATTTTACATCAGGATTAACTACACCAAGCATCCTTGAAGCAAGAACAACTAATATGATGATGCAAGCTTCCGGTGAAAGGATTTTATTGGTGGATTCATCAAAATTTGGTAGAAGAAGTTTAGCCGTTGTTAGTAAAATAAATTTAGTTGATAAAATTATTACTGATGATAAACTCGATAAAGCAGAAATTAAAAAGTTCGAAGCTGCAGGAGTAGAAGTAATTGTTGTTTAATGGATTAGATGATATATGTGTAAGCCATTATTAATTATAGTTGATTTAAGATATTTTAAGAGGAGGACCTTAGTCTTATGAAAATGAGAAAAAGTAGAGTACTTAAAAAGTTAAGAGCCGGTGGGGTTGTAAGTTGTTTAAATGTTCATTTAGACGCTCAGGTTTCGGATATTGCTGGTCTGAGCGGATTTGATTGTCTTTGGATTGACAGGGAACATCTTGCACAAGATTGGTCAACTCTTCAAACACATGTATGGGCAGCAAAAAGTCATGATATGGATGTGATGGTACGAGTCTCACGTGGTAGTTATAGCGACTATATCAAACCACTTGAAATGGATGCAGCAGGTATTATGGTACCGCATATTATGGGTATCGAAGATGCACGTAAAGTAGTGCATATGACTCGATTTCATCCAATTGGTCGACGTCCACTTGACGGCGGCAACGCTGATGGCGGATATGCTGTGATGGATTACACTAATTATTTAAAACAGGCAAATGAGCAGCGTTTTGTCATTTTACAAATTGAAGACCCAGAACCACTCGATGACTTAGAAGAAATTGCTGCGTTGGATGGCATCGATATGCTTTTCTTCGGCCCTGCAGATTTCAGTCAAGGTATTGGTGCACCAGGTGACTGGAATCATCCAAAACTCCTTGAAACACGCAAGCGAGTTGCTGAAGTTGCCATTAAGCATGGCAAATTTGCGGGAACTCCAGCCGGTATCGACAATCTTGACGAAATGATTGCCATGGGATACAAATTTCTTGCTATTGGTGCAGATGTAGTTGCTGTTGGTGCATATTGCAAACAGCTCATGGATGGATTCTCAAAGAAAGTAAATGAATAAGCCGGTCATCGAAGGATAAAAATATGTCCAATCAAACCATAACACGAAAAGCTTCGGATAATCTGTATTTTCACAAAGATTTTCATATTGCTTTAAATTATGGTATTGAATATCTACATAAAGAATTTGGAAAAGAAGCAGTTCGAGAATACTTAACACAATTTGCCAGTGTTTACTATTCTCCTTTTAATAAAGCAATAAGAGAAAAAGGATTGCTTGCTGTCAAGGAGCATTATGAAAAAATCTATAAAATTGAGGACGCCGTTTTCGATATGAGTTTTTCACAGGATGAATTAACCATTCACCTTTTTGCTTCACCGGCTGTTATGCACATCAGAGCAAATGGACATCCTATTTCCGAGCTATTCCATGAAACAGTTTCAACAGTAAATAGAGCAATATGCAGAAATACACCTTATGATGTTGAATTACTCGAGTATCATAATAATAATGGTGCTTATCGTTTGTGGTTTTTCAGGAGGGATGAATGATTTCTTGCACGGAATTTATTCATGCTTATAGCGAACTTTTTAAGTATATCGAACAAAAAGAGGATAAAACAGCGGTCGTTGATTTTTGGAATTATCTGTCAGATATATTTCTAACTAATCTCAAAGACCTT
>JBDLIN010000205.1:0-6845 GCA_039714835.1 Bacteroidota bacterium
TTTGGAATTAATAAGGAAATCCCTCACAGCACTTTTATTCCATTTGAAACAATAGAACAAGCAAAAGGAAGTAATTGGGAAGATTCTCCGTTTTTCAAATCTTTGAATGGAAACTGGAAATTTAAATGGGTTCCAAAGCCAGCTGATCGTCCCTCTGATTTTTATAAAGTAGATTTTAATGTTTCTGAGTGGGATAAAATTCCTGTACCAGGAAATTGGCAAATGTATGGATATGGAATACCAATTTATGTAAATGTTAAATATCCATTTGTGGTTATTGATCCTCCATTTATTCCTCATGATAATAATCCAGTTGGTTCGTACAGAAGGAATTTCACAATTCCGGATAATTGGGATGGAAGAGAAATATTTATTCATTTTGCTGGTGTGAGATCAGCATTCTATATTTGGGTGAATGGAAAGAAAATTGGATATAGTCAAGGTAGTATGACTCCGGCAGAATTTAATTTAACTCCATATCTCAAAAAAGGGAATAATACTTTAGCCGTTGAAGTTTATCGCTGGTCAGATGGAAGCTATCTTGAAGATCAAGATATGTGGAGATTGAGCGGAATTTATAGAGATGTCTATTTATTTTCTACTCCCAAAATTCACATAAGAGATTTTTTCGTCAAAGCAGATCTAGATAAAAATTATAAAAATGCACAATTAAAAATTGATGTTGAATTAATAAATTACTCTGGGGAAGATTTTGAGGATATCGCAATAGATGTTATACTGTTCGATGATAATGGCGATCAGGTTACTGAAAAAATGAAAAAGGTGAATATCTCTGTAAATAAAAATGGAAATGTGAAAGTAAATTTTAGTCAGTTTGTTTCCGATCCAAAAAAATGGACTGCTGAAACACCAAATCTTTATCAAGTGATACTAATATTGGAAAATTCTTATGGAGAAATTATTGAAACAACAGAATCAAAAATGGGATTTAATAAAGTTGAGATAAAAAATGCACAATTTCTAATAAATGGAAAACCTGTTCATCTTAAAGGAACTAACCGGCATGAAATGCATCCTCGGTATGGGCAGCATATTCCACGTGAAACAATGATAAAAGATATAAAGTTAATGAAGCAGTTTAACATTAATACAGTTCGCACATCTCACTATCCCAATGACCCCTACTGGTATGAGCTTTGCGATAAATATGGAATTTACGTTGTTAATGAAACTAATTTGGAATCACACGGAGCAAGCGGAATCCTACCTAGGAGCGATCCCAAATGGACAGATGCTTCTGTAGATAGAATTAAGAGTATGATCCAAAGAGATAAAAATCACCCCAGTGTAATCATGTGGTCTCTAGGTAATGAAGCTGGCATCGGCGATAATTTTTTCGCAATGAGAGACTATGCTCATGCGGTTGATCCATCACGTCCTGTTCATTATGAAGGATATAACGATGCTGCAGATGTTTACAGTAGAATGTACCCAAATATTCCAAGTATGATAAATTATGCTGATGAAGATAATTCCAAACCATATTTTATTTGTGAGTATGTTCATGCTATGGGTAATGCTAGTGGAAATCTGCAGGAGTACTGGGATGTAATTGAGAGTGATTCGGTATTCATGGGAGGGTGTATATGGGATTGGGTAGATCAAGGTTTATATAAAAATGATGAAAACAAAACTGAGTTCTTTGCTTATGGTGGAGATTTTGGCCCACAAGATATACCAAGTGATGGAAACTTCTGCTTAAACGGTTTGATTTTACCAAACAGAAAAATTTCTCCTAAAATGTGGGAAGTAAAAAAAGTTTATCAAAATATTAAAGTTGAACCAGTTGATCTACTCTCTGGAAAAATAAGAATAAAAAACAAATTCAGTTTTACAAATTTAAAAGAATACCAAGCACTATGGGAAATAAGTGAAGATGGCATTGTAGTTCAAGATGGTGAATTGGAAGCATTAAATATTCCTCCTTTGAAAGAACAAATAGTGGAAATTCCCTCTAACAAAATTAATACAAAAGCTGGAGCAGAATACCGACTTAAAATAAAATTCGTTGAAACTAAAAATAGAATTTGGGCTGAAAGGGGATTTGAAATTGCTTGGGATCAGATGGAATTACCTATAGAGATTGAAAATGCAGAAGTTCTAAATATATCAAATAAATTAAAATCTGAAATTATTGAAGATGAAAATTATATCATGATCATGGGAGAAGAATTTAGTATTAAATTCAATAGAAGTACAGGAATTATTGCATCCATAAAATATAAGAATAAGGAATACTTGAATACCATAAATAAAATTGAGGGAGGTCCAAAGCTACAATTATTCCGAGCTCCAATTGATAATGATATAAAAGTTAATTATGAGTGGGACAAATATAATTTTGATCAGATAAAAGGTGAACTTCAAAAGTTTGAAGTAATTCATGAAAAAGATAATACCGTTATTGTACAAGCAGATATTAAATACAACGTTAATAATAAAACATCATTACTGCATAAAAGTGTTTACACAATTTTAAGTAATGGATTTGTTATTGTCGATAATCAATTTATTCCGGATGAAAGTTTACCAACACTTCCAGCAATAGCTCTCTCTTTAATTATAAATCCTGAATTTGAAAAGTTGAAATGGTTTGGACGCGGTCCTACTGAAAATTATCCGGACCGAAAAACTGGTGCAGCAATAGGACAGTACAGCAGTACTGTTAATGAACAATATTTCCCCTATATTAAGCCCCAAGCTACCGGAAGCAAACAAGATGTAAGATGGTTAATGTTAAGTGACTCCGATCAAAAAGGCATTATGTTCGTGAATAATTCTTATCCTTTCTCATTTTCAGCCCTTCATTTCAGTCAAGATGCTTTATCAACTGCTAAACATACTAACGAATTAAAGCAGAGTGATGAAATTTATCTAAATATTTATGCTGCGGAAAGAGGTGTGGGTAATGCAAGTTGTGGACCGGAGATCTTAGAGCAGTATAAAGTAAAAGCAGAGCCATTATACTTCAGTTATAGTATAAGATCGATTGATGAGGAAGTTGGGTCAGCAGATAAATTAGCTAGACAAAAACTTCCAGTAGTATCAGCTACGATGATATCGAGGGATAAGTATGGAAAAGTAACTATTGAATCAGCGTCGGAAAATGATCAAATACATTATACTCTTGACGGAGGTGAACCTACAAAGGAATCGGGGAAATATATTCTCCCATTTGATTTCATTGGAATTGGTGAAATTAAAGCAAAAGCAATCAGCAATAATTTAGAAAGTGTTACAACATCATTGAAAACTAATCAGTTAAAAATGATTCCTCCTACAATATCCCCTCAAAATATATATTTTGCAGATTCACTAATAATCAACCTTTCGAGTAAAGTAGAAGAGACAGAAATATTTTATACACTTGATGGTTCAAATCCAGATGATAAATCACACCTATATGAAACACCAATCTACATTAAAAATAACTGTGAGTTAAAAGTAATTGCTAAAAAGAATGGATTTTTAGTTAGCGAGGTGGTAAAATCAGAATATAAAAAAGTAGATATCAATTACGGAATTCAATATAAATATTATATAGATCATTGGGTACAAATCCCAAATTTCTTAACTCTTACTCCAGAAAGAACAGGTATCGTTGAAAAATTCGATTTGGATCTGATAGAAACAAATAAAGATCATTATGCTTTGCTAATGTTTACATCAATAAATATCCAGGAAGAAGGAGAGTATATATTTTATATTGGTTCTAATGATGGTTCACAATTGGCAGTGGATAATAAACTGATAGTTGATAATAATGGTGAACATGGTTACCAAGTTAAGTCTGGTAAAATAAATTTAACAAAAGGGAGGCATTCTCTAGAGCTAAAATATTTCCAGTCTGGTGGTGGGCAGGAATTAAAAGTATTTTGGAAAGGCCCTGGATTTAGCAAACGAGAACTAACAAAGGAAGATTTGACAAACAATAAGAAATAATGAAAATAGTTGTAAGATTTATTCGCTAATTATAATAGATCTATTAGTACTGTAAAGTGTGATAGCTATAACAACTATAATAGAATAATTACTACTTAGGAGAAATAGTCATGAAAGAAATTGTATTATCAAAATTGTTAAAGGGATTACTTATATTTTTCATTAGTAGCTTACTATTTCAATGTACAAAAAATGAAAAGACTGCTAATACTTCACATATTTCTAAAGAAGAACTTGCAATGTTGCCTGCAAAAGGACCTTACTTCCCAGTTGATGAACGTATAATTGAAGATCGATGGAAAGTTGAAAGGTTTGTTGTTGAATTACAAAAATTCTCAGAAAATCCGGTAATGGTTAAGACCAAAGAAATTGAAGGGATTGGTCCATTAGCCGGAGGAACTGTGCTATTTGATGAAAAGGATAGTCTTTATAAAATATGGTATAATGTCTTTGATGAAAATGCTTATAAAAATAGATTGCCATTTTCATACAACATGTGCTATGCTGAATCAAAGAATGGAATATACTGGGAAAAACCTAACTTGGGACTGTTTGACAATCGTGGACGTATTACTAAAGATAATAATGCTATAAAACTGGGGAAAGAGAAAACTGCTAGTATTGATGTTGAATTTAATCCAAGTCCAAATTCCTCACATGATAGGTTTGTCGCTATTCATAATGACAGCGGTGGTGTATTTGTTTCTTATTCTGAAGATGGGAAATATTTTAATTGCTCTTTTGATAAACCTGCAGTTTGGTATCACAGTGATACTCACAATAATTTTATTTACGATGAGGTTCGTAATCGATGGATAATGTATATACGACCAAGAGCTTTTGCCGGAAACGGTCTAGAGCATGTTGGTCGTCGTCGTGTAGCAGTTATAGAAAGCTCAGATTTGAAAAACTGGACTCACGAACGTACAGTCCTTACTCCTGAAGAAGGTGATCCTGATAATTTTTATGGTATGACAGTGTTTCGTAGAGGAGATGTTTTCTTCGGGCAATTGCAGATATATGAAACCATGACTCATCATCTCTATCAAGAACTTGCTTGGAGTGGTGATGGGATCAACTGGTATAGATTGCCTCAGAGTGCACAGCGTATTTTCTTAGATGTTGATAAGAAAAATGGATGGGACCGTGGAATGGTAATGCTTTTCGAAAAACCAGTTTTAATAGATGATGAGATGTGCTTTTATTATGGAGGTCAGGATAGAGCACATGACGGTTATGGCAAAAATGGAATTGGTTTGGCAACAACAAAACTTGATAGACTAATAGGAGTAAAATCTATTCCAGACACATTAGGTCGTATTTTAACTCGTCCAATTAAAATTAACGGGGATTTGTATATAAATGCAAAAGTTGATGGTGAAATTAGAGTAGAAATTCGTTCAGCTGTGCGAGATGAATCTGTTGAAGGATATACTGCAGAAGAATGTATCCCATTTAATGGTGATGAACTTAATGCCTCAATTAGCTGGGAAGATAAATCCTTAAAAGATCTAAAAGGAAATATTGTACGTTTACGATTTCAATTAAAAGATGCAGAACTGTATTCATTTGATATACGCTAAGGCAAAAAGAATAATTTTATAGGGATAATAAAATATGAATTTCGTCAAAAACTATTTAAAAATATTTATCTTAATTCTTATCGGTTTTTTTAACAGCAATATAAATGCAGCTGATATAAAACCATATTACAATGTCTTAGACTATGGTGCAGAAGCTGATGGAAAAACATTAGATACTGAATCAATACAAAAAGCAGTTGATGATTGTTACAACAACGGTGGCGGCACAGTTGGATTTCCTGCTGGAACATACCTCACCGGAACAATATTCTTGAAAGATAATGTGATTCTAGATCTGCAGGTAGGCAGTACAATATTAGGAAGCAAAAACATTGAGGATTATCCTTTCTATATAAATATGAATGGTAAGAAAGAATACAGTGCATTGATTCAAGGGAAGGGACTTAAAAATATTGGAATTACTGGCTTTGGAAAAATTGATGGACAAGGGAAAAGTTATCAAGGTAAGAAAGATAAACGTCCATTTCTGCTGCGATTCATTGGTTGTGAGGATATAACAGTTGAAGGAATAACATTACAACATTCTGCAGCATGGACACAACATTACTTGAAGTGTGATGGTGTTACAATTCGCGATCAGAAAATTTTTGCGCATGGATCGGAAAATAATGATATGGTAGATATTGACCAGAGTCGTAATGTGATTATAACTGGTTTAATTGGAGATTCAGATGATGATGGTATTACATTAAAAAGTTTGGGAAATGGGATAGTTGAAAATGTAGTTATTTCTGACTGCATTATTCGTACACGTACTAATGCTATTAAAGCGGGGACTGAATCATACGGAGGATTTCGAGATATTACTATCACGAACTGTAATATTGGGCCTTCAGAAACAGAGGATGGTTTTTCTGGTGCTGATATTGGATTAGCCGGAGTTGCACTTGAAATTGTGGATGGAGGATTAATGGAGAATGTTGTGATCTCAAATCTGACAATAGAAGAAACAACATCTCCAATATTTATTCGTCTAGGAAACAGAGCGAGACAGTATGGAAATTTAAATAGGCAACCTATTGGTTCCATAAATAATATTAGCATAAGTAATATAATTGCAAGGAATGCAAGTAAAACTGGATGCTCGATTGTTGGGGAGATTGATCATCCTATTACAAACGTTTCTATTTCAAATGTTAAAATAAATTATGTCGGCGGCGGGACTATTGAAGAAAGTATGGAAGAAAAACCAGAGTTAATAAATGAATATCCAGAATGTATTCGACTTGGAATTTTGCCTGCTTACGGCTTTTTTGTACGACATGTAGATGGAATAAC
>JBDLIN010000206.1:0-6783 GCA_039714835.1 Bacteroidota bacterium
CCACTTTCAATGATTGAAACGACTATTCAGCTGAAACCGAAAGAAGAATGGCGTTCAGGTGTTACTCCGGAATCATTAGTTGAAGAGATGAATGCAGCAATACAATTTCCCGGTTTAACAAATGCCTGGACGATGCCAATCAAAACAAGGATAGACATGCTTGCTACTGGAATTAAGACACCAATAGGGATAAAAATAGGTGGACCAGATCTAGAAGTTTTGCAAAGGATAGGTAAAGAAATTGAGCAAGCAGCAAAAACTATTGAAGGAACAAGATCTGTTTATGCCGAAAGATCTGCCGGTGGAAACTATATTGATTTTGAGATCAATAGAGATGCAATTGCAAGATATGGTCTAACTATAGATAATGTACAGGATATTATAATGTCGGCTATTGGAGGTAAGAATATAACAAAAACAGTAGAAGGGCTAGAGCGCTATCCAGTTAATCTTAGGTATCAAAGAGATTACCGTGAGAACATCGAAGAACTTAAAAGAGTTCGTGTTCCCATACCAAGTGGAGGCAATGTATTGTTTTCAGATGTAGCCAAACTTGAAATTAAGAAGGGACCACCAATGATTAAATCTGAAAATGCAAGACCAAATGCTTGGGTTTACATTGACATTAAAGATATTGATGTTGGAACTTACGTTAAAAATGCAAAAGAGATTATTTCAAAAGAAGTTGAAATACCTACTGGCTATTCACTTATTTGGAGTGGACAATATGAATACATGGAGCGATCGAGTCAAAAATTGGCTATGGTTATTCCAATTACTCTTCTAATTGTGATAATGCTACTTTATCTCAATACAAAATCATGGATAAAAACCGGAATTGTTTTGCTGGCGTTGCCTTTCTCGCTTGTGGGTGCTATTTGGTTCTTATATTTAGCAGGATTTAACATGAGTGTTGCCGTGTGGGTTGGAATAATTGCCCTTCTTGGAATTGATGCTGAAACTGGAGTGATAATGCTGTTATACCTAGATATTGCTTATGAAAAATTTAGAAAGAAGGGAATAATGAATTCATATACAGATCTAAGAGAAGCAATATTTGAGGGAGCTGTAAAAAGAATTCGGCCAAAGATGATGACCGTATTGACAACAATGCTTGGATTACTACCAATTATTATTGGAACGGGCATTGGTTCGGATGTTATGAAAAGAATTGCAGCTCCAATGGTGGGTGGAATCATCACAAGCTTTTTAATGGAATTAACCGTTTATCCAGCAATCTATTACATAATAAAGAAAAGAGAATTGAAAAAACAGTTAATTCAACAAAATATTCAGTAATTAGAACATAAGAGAAATAAGATGGACATAGAATTAAAATCAACAATAACTTGTCCTCAATGTGGATACAAAAAGGTAGAAGAAATGTCACAAGGTGCTTGTCAATTTTTCTATGAATGTGAAAATTGTAAAACTGTTTTAAAATCTAAAAAAGGAGATTGTTGTGTTTACTGTTCATACGGAACAATTCCTTGTCCGTCAATACAAGAAAATGAAAGCAGCGGAAATGCAAATTCTTGTTAAAATATTAAACCTACAAAATAACCGAGATAAAACTGAATATGAACATTCTAACCGTTAGTAGAAGCCATAATATTTTTCTTATGCTGTTGGTTGCTATTTTTATACAAACTGTTCAATTGAATTCGTAAGCTCTTAAGCAATGATAGGTTTTACTGCTGGTGTTAAGCCCCGTTAAGTAAAAGATTAAAAAGACTGAACGGGGCGAGTGCTGAATTTCAATGATGTAATAATGGATTGATGCCAAGCGTAGTAGAAATAAGAAACTACTTTTCAATTCTAATAATCAATTACCTCCTCGATCATTTAGTCTTTCTTTCCCCTTAGGTCCCTCTCCATCTTTGTTGGAACCATCTTGAGACTTTAAATTCATATCTCCGTTTTTATAACGATTAATTTGTTGTTTATTTCTATTCTGTATCATCAGATTATCATTTATACCATCTCCATCAAGATCAACGTATTTTTGAGAACGGTTCTTTTTTAGTTTAATATAATCTTCATCGAGTCCATTTGGTATTCCATCTCTATCATGGTCGGGAGCATCATCATTATATCCATCTCCATCATTATCAACGAAATTATTACCATGTTCTTCACTATCAACTTTAGTATTCTCTTCTTTATTAATTTTGGTTGAGTCTTGTCCCAACAGAATATTTGATAGAAGAAAAAATACTAATAGAAACATATAGGATATAGTAACCATTCTTTTCATAACTTCCTCTCTTTTTTTTTTATTCCCTTATCGAAAATGACTGTTAATTCAGTAAAAATATTCATCACAATTGATGAGAAATTAATATTGTACAAGTGATTGAATAAATTATTTATAAAAAAGATTATTAAAAAGGGAGTGCAAGCACTCCCGTATTGAATAAACTATTTATGATTTAGCTTACTTGCCACCACGTTTTACATTCCCTTGTGGACCATTACCATCACATTCACCTGTGCCAGTACCGTCACCAAGTTGTTTCCCGAATCCAGTACCGTCTTGAGGTCTTAAAGCACTTCCATCACCAGAACCATTTCCAGAACCAGTACCATCACCAACTTTGTTGCGCAAGTTCTTTTTATTGCGAGTCATTGCTTTTTGAGCTTCTTGGTTTTTTAAATCATAGTTATCACAAATCCCATCTCCATCAGCGTCAACCCATTGAGATTTTACTTCGTTTCTCTTTACACCCTTACCATCTGGATTTTGTTGTGCAAATGTTGTTGTTGCGAATAAAGCTAAAACTAAAAGTACAGCTAAAAGATTCATTAAGTTTTTCATTTTGTTATCTCCTTGTTTGAGTAAATTATTTAAGTTGTTAAGCTTAACTAGTAAACAATTGTGCCAAGGTTATTTTATTATATTTTCAACTAAAAACACAATAAAATCAAATTGTTAAATACTCATTTGGTACATCCTTGTCGAACAGATAGACCTTTGTGTCGAAAAACAATTACTTAATCACTTGGCTCTCCTATTCAATTTATAGTCCAGAGTAATAATTATGATAAAACGACAAAACCATGTAATCTTTTATATATTTGCCTAAATTACATACTTATAAGGCTTTGAATAGGAACAGTAAATTATTCACCCATTAAATTATAGTTACTATGAAAAAGACAATTTTAATATTTTTATCGATACTCTTGATAAGTAAAAGTATATATGCACAATTCCTTTATTCATCGCATATAGACTCTTTGATGCTCAAGTTTGAGGAAGTGATTCCAGATACAGCCACTGTAAATCGTTTTAATCCACAAAAGCCGCTTTGGGTTCCTATTGTTGAAGGAGTCGGATTAAATTTAGCTTTAGGGGGTTTTAACTTTTTAATGGGTTCGGAGTTTGCAAAGATTGGACCGTCAACAATTACTCATAATTTTGAAAGAGGATGGGCAACAGATGCTGATGGATTTTTAGTAAATATGTTTGGTCACCCATTTCAAGGATCAATATATTATAATTTAGCTCGTTCATCAGGGTACAATTATTGGATTTCTCTCGGTGTTGCTACAATTGGTAGTTGGCAGTGGGAATTTTTTATGGAGAACGAACCTCCGGCATTCAACGATTGGATTACGACTAGTTACGGCGGGTCAATGATTGGTGAGGTCTTTTATAACTTATCAAATTTAATAATTGATGAAAGCACTGTCGGATTAGAACGATTTTGGCGTGAACTTGGTGCAGGTGTTTTCAATCCTGGACGATTATTTAATAGACTTATTTCAGGAAGGACATCTCGAATTACAAATGAGAAGCTTTATAAAAAAGAGCATTTCATGGGTGAGGTTGCGTTTGGTGGTAATAATGTTGCTGATGGTATTGATTTCCAGAATGGTCAAAGAAATCCAATGCTTACTCTGGATTTTACTTATGGTAGATTATTTAAAACAACTAAAACTAAACCATTCGATTTTTTTAGAATTAATTCCGCAATAAATTTTGCTAAACAACCAATTATAGGTCAACTAAGAATTACAAATATTTTTGTTGCGAAAACAATTAAATATCCTAATAATAGCAGATTCCTATGGGGTGTTTGGGGCAATTATGATTATCTTGAAAACAATGTATATCAAATAGGAGGAGTTAGCGTAGGCTTAGGTTTAGGATACACTACACCCCGTAATAAAACGATACATTTTCTTACAATGCTGAACACCGGTCCTATTTTGATGGGAGGAGCTAATTCTGAGTATGCTTTGGAAAATAATGTGCAATTTCTTGATTCTGCTAGGTCATACAATATGGGACCGGGTGCTATGATAAAATCTGAATCAATTTTAAGGTTTTCATTTGGCTCAGTTTTTCTTGGGTATTATTTCTGGTGGATTCATACCTGGGATGGAGCGCAGGGCAATGAATTTATTGGTATGCTGGCACCAAAAATTAGATTTAGGATCTATGAAAACTGGTATTTAGGATTTGAGTATTTACTCTATCACAGACAAGGGAAATACGATAATCTTGAGGATAGAAATTATAGAAATAATGAAGAAAGAATATTCATTGGTTTTGCATTTTAATTAAGATGTTTTTTAAGGATAAATTATGAAAAAGTTTATATATATATTAATGCTCTTTTTGTCGACAAATCTATTTTCCCAAAGTAGTGAGAGTCTCAAAAAAGTGGCATCAATATCTGCTCGAAGTATAACTCCAATAGGTATTTTTTCAGAAAACTGGAATATCGGTGGAGCTCTCTATGCTAGTTATGGATGGATTTATTCTGAAAAATGGTCATTAATATTTCAAACGGGATATAATAGATATCGACTAAAATCAGCATCTAAATATTCAGGTGCACCAAAATTATCTATGTTTCCTATTCAAGTTGGCGGACGATTATATTTTTTAAATGGGGGAATAAAACCATTTTTTGAGGCAATGTCAGGGATAAACTTTATAAGACTATTTTATAAAGAGGGTGATACCTTAGTAGATGAGCGCGAAACTCATATAAATTTTCAAATTGGTGGAGGAGTAGCTTTTAGATTAAATAAAAATTGGGGAATTGAAGTTGCAACCATATATAATTCTCATTTGATTAATCCAAGTATTCCTTATAATCTTACTGGATTTGAATATGGTATTGGACTAAATTGGATTTTTGATTGATCGATAATACTCGCACTACAGACAGCCAATGCTTGAGAGTGAGTCTAACATATTCATGGTACAACTAATGGGGGCAAGTCGATAGATGTCAAAATTTGGTTTGACAATTTCAAAATATTCGACTGTAAAAGTAATGAACTTAATGAAAAGAGTTTGCTTAAAATGGTCAGTGTGGTTGGAATCAACTTTATGAAACTGGAATTACAACGGAAAATCATAAATCAAAAAAGATTGTAAAAAAGCCAGCGCACAACCGAGTAGGCGGCTAACTACCAACTGCGACGGCTATTCCTCCTACGGCGGACAAGTCATCTAATATTTTTTAATCTTGGCAGCTCGCATCAACACCGCATTATGTAATACTGGCTGATCACTATGAGGAGTAATTTTTAATCTTACCATTTGTAAATTGTTCAAATTTGGTAAACATTTTCTGTAATAATCTTCGGGCTATAACTTCCTACCAACATATTAGTATAAGAGTAGAATTCTAAAAACAACACATGATTTTGGAAACTTGTACCAATGTGATACAGATCACAGTAAATTATAATATTTATTATTAACTTATAACGATTTTCCCTTCTTAGATTATTAGTCAGATAATCTCTTTTTTTTTATCATATTATAAATAATTTAATAGTATTTGCTTTTCTATGTGATTCTAAATCTGGTCAAGAAGTATATGGCATAATATCTGTCTCGTTATAATAAGTCAACATTCATATTCAACTATTATTAAGGAGATTAGAGATGTTATCAGGAGCAACAGAAATCTTTAGATGTCCCCTGTGTCATAACTATATTTCTAGAGGAACAATAAGTAGCGGAAATACTTTTGGTGCGGTTTATTATTCAGATGGTAAACAAGTAGCACCAATGCTACCAGAGATTATACAAATTACCAAGTGTAGAAATTGTGGAAATATATTTTGGATCACCGATGAAAATATAATAGACACAATTCAATCTTGGGAGATTAATTCTAAATATACCGATATACAGAAAGCTGATTTTCTTAATGTCGATGATTATATAGTAGCTTTGCATTTGAATTTGTTTGATAGTGAAGAACAAGAGTTCTTCCTAAGATTAAGACTATGGTGGGAATTCAATAATTCCAATAGATACAATAAATCTCAAAGTAATTCTGATAAAATAATTTGGAGAAATAAGAGAGAGAAAAAATACTGGAAAGAAAATATTTTAAGACTAATTGAATTGTTTGATAAGAATAGTGATGATAAAAAGTTAATAGTAGCTGAATTATATAGAAATTTGGGAGAATTTGAAAAAAGTATAGAACTTCTTAATGAAGTTGTAAATACTGATTACGACTGGGTTGTTAATACAATGGAAGAAGAATGTAAAAAAAAGAATACGAGAGTAATTCAGCTAAACTAATGTTACTATAGTTAAATAATTCTAAAAATATCAAATATTATTTCATGGCTTAAGGGCAGATAAACCCGACCATAGCCCCAAATTAAGGATTAAGTTGTTGAAATGTTTGCATAATTAATTCATCATTCGGGCTATATATTTCAATTGTATAACCAATGGGATAGTTTTTTAACTCACCGGAGCAATTATCAATTACTTTTAATTTTCTATCTGTACCT